>JAKBCG010000371.1 GCA_021808035.1 Pseudomonadota bacterium | reverse complement strand
TGAGCGTGACCCGCATCTCGCCCGCATCTCCCGCGAGCAGCATCCACAGGTCCTGCACCGCCGGGCCGGTCGTGCAATCGTCGAGGTCGACGAAGTGCGGACCGGCCTCGGTCCACAGCACGTTGCCGCGGTGGCAATCGCCGTGGATCCGCAGCACCCGGGCGCCACGCCAGCCGCTCGCACACGCTTCGACCGCCTCGAGCAGCGTCTCGGTCAGCTGCTCGTACTTCGGTGCCAGATAATCAGGAACCCAGCGCCCGCGCAGCAGGAAGTCGCGCGACTGCCGCCCGAGCACCCCGACGTCGAGCCGCGTCCGGTGCGCGAACGCCGCCGCGCGGCCCGCTTGATGGATCCGGCCGAGGAACCGTCCGATCCACTGCCGGTCGTCCGCGGTGCCGAGCTCCGGCCAGCGGCCGCCGCGGCGGGGAAACAGCGCGTACCGATATCCCTCGTGCGCGTGCAGCGTCACCCCGCCGGTCGCGAGCGGCGCGATCACCGGGATCTCGAGCGCCGCGAGCTCCAGCGCGAACGCATGCTCCTCGAGGATCGCCGCGTCGCTCCAGCGTCCCGGGCGATAGAACTTCGCGACCACGGGCGTGGCATCCTCGATCCCGATCTGGTACACGCGGTTCTCGTAGCTGTTGAGGGCGAGCACCCGGCCGTCGGCGGGGAAGCCGGCCGCCTCGACCGCCGCGAGCACGAGGTCGGGCGAGAGGTTCGCGTAGGGCGTGTCGGTGCGCATCCGCCGATTCTACGCGGCGCCGGGCGCGCTGCTAGAATGCACCGATGCGCGTGCCCTGGCCCAAGTCCTTGAGCGGGTTGATGTTCGTCGGCTTCACGATCGTCGCCGCGCCGCTCCTGGTCGCGATCGTGAACGCCGCCGTGCAGATGAACCGGCTCGCGAACCGCAGCGAGCAGCTGGTGATCCACGGAATGCAGGGCACCCGCAACATCCAGCTGCTGCTCGAGGACATCGGCACGCTCGAGCGCGGCGCGCGGCTCTACCAGATCCTCGGCAGCGCGGACCTCCTCGACGGCTACGCACAGACCACCGCACGCCTCGACCGCGCGGCGAACGCGCTCGAGCGCCTCCCGCTCGATCGGCAGTCGGCGGCGGACCTCGCGGCGCTGCGCGGCCAGGCGGATACGCTCCTCGCGGAGCTGCGCACGACGGCGCCGAACGACCCGCAGCTGAATACGCTGATCGGCACTTATCCGCACCTCGCGAACCTCGCGTCGCGGATCTCGGACCGCACCACCGCGTCGATCGGCCATGAGCTCACCGCGCTGCAGCTCGCGGCGGCGCGCACCCAGCGTACGCTCCTGTGGCAGTCGCTCCTGCTCGTCCCGCTCACGCTCGCGGTCGTCGGCGTGTTCACGTTCCTGATGGGACGGCCGCTGCGCGCGATCGACCGCGCGATCGCCGAGCTCGGCCGCGGCGCGTTCTCCCGCCCGATCGCGATCGGGGGACCCAAGGACCTCGAACGGCTCGCCTCGCAGCTGGAATGGCTGCGCTCGCGGCTGCTGGAGCTCGCCCAGGAGAAGAACCGGTTCCTGCGCCACATGTCGCACGAGCTGAAGACGCCGCTCGCGAACATCCGCGAAGGCACCGAGCTGCTGATGGACGGCGCGGTCGGGGAATTGAAGAGCGCGCAGCGCGAGGTCACCGCGATCCTGCGCGAGAACAGCATGAAGCTGCAGCGCCTGATCGAGAACCTGCTGAGCTTCAGCGCGTGGCAGGCGAACAGCCTCGGGCTCGACGTCTCGGAGTTCAAGCTCCGTCCGCTCGTGAAGACCGTGCTCGAGAACCAGCAGCTCACGCTGGTCGCGCAGCGCGTGCGCCTCGACGTGCAGATCGAGGATCTCGCGCCCTGCGCGGACCGCGCGAAGCTGCGGTTGATCCTCGACAACCTGCTGTCGAACGCGGTCAAGTTCACCCCGCGCGGCGGCACGATCGGGATGCACGCGCGCGCCGAGGGCGAGGACCTCGTGATCGACGTGAGCGACAGCGGTCCCGGCGTCCCGGCCGAGGAGCGGCAGCGCATCTTCGAAGCGTTCTACCAGGGCAACGCCCAGCAGGGCGGCCACGTGAAGGGGACCGGAATCGGGCTCTCGGTCGTGACCGAGTTCGTGAGCGCCCATCGCGGATCGATCCAGATCCTCGATGCCCCGGCGGGCGGCGCGCTGTTCCGGGTGCGACTGCCGCTGCGCCAGACGATCGTCGCCCCACCGGAGAAGGCCTATGCGGCTTGAGTTCCGCGCGCTCGTCGCGTGCGCCCCGCTCGTGCTCGCCTTGAGCGGCTGCACGCTGGTCGACGAGTGGCGGCACCGCCCGCCCCCGCCGCCGCCGCCGCCGCCGAGCGCGGCGCGCGTCGACCTCGAGCTGTTGAGCCGCCTGCCGACGGACGCCCCGGCCCGGCAGGCCGCCGAACTCGCGCAAGCCCGGCACGCGGCCGACGCTGCGCCGACCGCGACCCACCGGTTGCGCTACGCGCTGCTGCTCGCGACGCCCGGGCACGCGGGCGCCGATCCCGTCGCCGCGCAGCGACAACTTTCCGAAATCCTCGCGAGCCCCGACACTCTGACCGCGGAGGAGCGGATGCTCGCGACGATCGAGCTCGGCCAGGTCGAGCGGCAGCTCACGCTCCTCGCGACGAATCGTCGCCTGCGCGAACGCACCACCGCGCAAACGCAGGCGACCGCCGTCGATGCGCGGCGCCGGCTCATTGCTGAGCAGGCCGAGAACGCGAAGCTTCGCAAGGCGCTCGCGGACGCCCAGGCGAAGATCGACGCGGTCACGCACATCGAGCGCTCGATCGGCGAGCGCGCGAGCGGAGGGTCTCC
>JAKBCG010000021.1 GCA_021808035.1 Pseudomonadota bacterium | reverse complement strand
CGGCCGGATGAAGATCCTCGCTTCGCGCCGGCGTTACCCGACCCGGCGGAGAAGCCGCACGGTCGCGGCGACCTCGCGCCCGTCGACGCGGACTTCGTGCCGTTCGCGATCGTTCCCGATGAGTTTCGCGACATGAGCGTCGGCGACTGCGAACTCGTCGAGGAGTTCGCCGACCAGATCCTGCCGATGTTCACCACCCGCGGGGTGCACAAGAACATCACCTGCGTACCCTACGAACTCGCCGGCAGCGACTACTCGGTACGCGGCGAGGTGCTGCGGGCGTTGCCGGCGAACGAAGCCCGGGGCACGGGCGCCGCGCGGTCGATGCGCTGAAGACGCGGCGGGCGCCGCGGTCAATCGAACTGCGCCGCCTGCGGGCACGCAACCGATACCGGCTCCGCGCCCTCGACGTCGAGCCGCAGCGCGCTCAGCCGTTCTCCCCAGACGCAGCCGGTGTCGAGTCCGACGACGTCGGCGTTGCGGTGGAAGCCGAGCGTCGACCAATGCCCGAAGACGATCCGCGATCCCCGCCATGCGCGGGCGGGGAACTCGAACCAGGGAATCCAGCCGCGACGACGGGATCGTTCGGGTGCCTCCTTCGCGCGCAGCACGAGCCGGCCCTCGGCGTCGACGACCCGCAGGCGGGTCAGGCAGTTCACGATGAAGCGGGCGCGCGCCGTTCCCTCGAGCCGCTCGTCCCAGCGGTCCGGGCCGTCGCCGTACATGCCGGCGAGGGTCCGCTCCGGCGTGCGCTGCAGGGCCTGCTCGACTTCACGCGCGCAGCCGATCGCGGTCGGGATCGTCCACTGGGGCGCGAGTCCCGCGTGCAACAGAACCCAGCCCAGGGCCGGATCCGGGTGGATCAAAGGACGCGCGAGCAGCCAATCGAGCAGTGTCCGACGGTCGGGTGCCTCGAGCAGCGCGGACAGCGTGTCGCCCGGCCGCTCATGCGCCTGGCCGAAGGCGACCGCCAGGCAGTGCAGGTCGTGGTTGCCGAGAACGACGACCGCGGACTCGCCGAGCGCGTGGACCCGGCGCAGCACGCCGAGCGAGTCCGGGCCGCGATTCACCAGGTCGCCGACGAACCAGAGCCGATCGCGACCAGTCGAGAAATCGAGGCGTTCTAGCAGCGCGGCGAGGGCCTGATCGCAGCCTTGGACGTCGCCGATCGCGTACAGCGCCATCGTCCAGAAGCTGCCGTGACGTTAATGCAGCACGCCGGGCATCGCCAGCCGGAAAGGCGCAATCGGCGCGTCGAAGCGCCGGCCGTCGTCGTCCTGCATCTGGTAGCTGCCTTGCATCGTGCCGACCGGCGTCTCGATCACCGCGCCGCTGGAGTAGCGGAATCCCTGCCCCGGCTTGAGATAGGGCTGTTCACCGACGACGCCGTCGCCGCGCGTCTCCTTGGTGTTGCCGTTCGCATCGGTGATGATCCAGTGACGGGTGAGGAGCCGTGCCGGAATGGGTCCCTCGTTGCGGATCGTGATCGTGTACGAGAACACGAAGCGCTTGTCGCGCGGGTCGGACTGTTCTTCGAGATACGCGGTCTCGACATCGACCTGGATCTTGGGCGTCTGCGATTCGGCGTTCATCCTTCCGTCTCCCGCGCCATCACTTCACGCGAACGGCGAGCACGTCGCAGTGCGCCGCATGCAGCACCGTGTCCTCGGTGAGGTTCACCAGGATTGCGAGGCCATGGCGTTCGCGGCTGCCGAGCACGATCAGATCCGCGCCTTCCTGCTCGGCGACGCGCAGAATCTCAGCCTTCGTGTTGCCGGCTTCGACCCGGCAGCTCGCGCGCTCGAGACCGGCGGCGTGAACGAGCGCCTCGAGCTTCTGGCGCGCCCGCTGGACCAACGCGTCCTCGATCCTCACCGGCGGCATCAGCGACTCGCCCATCGCCTCGACCGGCACGTACTCGACGACGTGCAGCGCGACGGTCGCGGCATTCGACCACGCGGCGATCCGGCGACCGGCCGCCGCGACGTCCGCACTGCGCTCGGAGAGATCGAGCAGCAGCAGGATCTTTCGATAGTCACCCATGCGGCAGAGTATAGCGGAGCCGCAGCCGGATCGGCGGGGGGAACCCGGTCAGCGGGGTCGCGACGGCGCGATCGCCCCAGCGGGCTCGCGAGCGCGCAGGCGGCGCGCGAGCTGGCCGAAACGCTCCGGTGCGAGCGTCCCGGGGCGGACACCGGGATCGATCCCGCAGGCCTCGATCTCGGCCGGCTCGAGGAGCCCCCGGAGCGCGTTGCGCAAGGTCTTGCGGCGATGGGAGAACGCGGCCGCGACCACACGGCCATACGCGGACGGATCGCCGATCTCGAAGCGCGGTGACTCGCTCGTCCGCAGACGCAGGACCGAGGACCAGACGCGCGGCGGCGGCTGGAACGCGCCGGGACCGACGTCGAACAGCCGCTCGGCCTCGGCGAACGCCGCGATCATCACCGTGAGACGACCGTACGCCGGCTCGTCCGCGGTCGCGGTGATCCGTTCGACGACTTCCTTCTGCAGCATCGCATGCACGTCGAGGATCGCGTGACGCTGGTCGATCAGACGGAACAGCAACGGTGTCGAGATGTTGTAGGGAAGGTTGCCGACGATGCGCAGCGGCCCGCCGTCGCCGCGCATCGCAATGAAATCGGTGCGCAGCGCGTCGCCGACGTGCAGCGAGAGCTTGCCGGCCGCGCGCGGATCGCCGCCGAGGCTCCCGGCGAGATCGCGGTCGATCTCGATCGCCGCGAGATGCGGCAGCTTCGCAAGCAGCGCGAAGGTGAGCGCGCCGCGCCCGGGCCCGATCTCGACGACCCGGTCGCCGGCCCGCGGGTCGATCGCCGCGACGATCCGGCCGATGATCGCTCCATCATGCAGGAAATGCTGCCCGAAACGCTTACGGACCGGCATCGGTGGCCGCGTCGCCGGCGAGTTCGATCGCGAGCGCGACTGCGGCGCGCAGGCTCCCGGCATCCGCGCGCCCGGTGCGCGCGAGTGCGAGCGCGGTGCCGTGGTCGACGCTGGTGCGCACGATCGGCAGCCCGAGCGTCACGTTGACCGCGTCGCCGAAGCTCGCGGCCTTGAGCGCCGGCAAGCCCTGATCGTGGTACATCGCGAGCACCACGTCGGCGTCGGCGAGCGCGCGCGGCGTGAACGCGGTGTCGGCGGGAATCGGGCCGCGCGCGTCGATCCCCTCGGCGCGCGCGATGCCGAGCGCCGGCTCGATCACGTCGATCTCCTCGCGTCCGAGGTGTCCGGCCTCGCCGGCGTGGGGATTCAGGCCGAGCACCGCGATCCGCGGACGGGGGACCCGGAAGCGGCGGCGCAGGTCCGCGTGCACGACGCGCAAGGTCGCGAGCAAGCGGTCGGCGGTGATCGCCGCCGGCACCGCGGCGAGCGGCAGGTGCGTCGTCACGAGCGCGACCCGCATCCGCTCGCAGGCCAGCAACATCACCGGCCACCGCGCGTGGGTCCGCGCTGCGAGGTACTCCGTGTGCCCCGTGAACGCGACCACGGCGTCGCTCAACACGCTCTTCTGGACCGGGGCGGTCACCATCGCCGCGAACTCGCCGCGCACGCAACCGTCGCAGGCGCGATCGAGCAGGTCGAGCACGTAGCGGGCGTTCGCTCCATCCAGCGTGCCGGGTACCGGTGTGCGCGCGCAGCGCGAAGCGAGGATCTTCATCCGGCCGGCCCGGCTCGGCCGCGCGGCGGCGGCCGGGTCGTAGGCGGTGACCGCGACGGGCAACCCGAGTGCGCGCGCCGCGGCTTCGATCAGCTCGGGATCCGCGGCGAAGATCAGATCCGCATCCCAGTCCGCCTGCGCGATCATCACGCAGGTGTCCGGCCCGATCCCGGCCGGCTCGCCGGAGGTGATGACGATCCGCGGAACGCGCACTACATTCGTTTTTCGACGTACGCGTTGTCGCGCAGACGCTGCAGCCAAAGCTCCGTGTCCTCTTCGGCCTTGCTGTCCCGGATCGCCTCGAAGGCCTGCTGGCGCTGAATGTCCTTCGACGTGTCGTAGGTGCGGCGGCCGAGCAGCTGCACGATGTGCCAGCCGTAGCGCGTCTTGAACGGCATGCTGATCTCGCCGACCTTGAGCTTCGCGATCGCGGCCTGGAATTCGGGCACGAAGATCTTCGGGTTCACCCACCCGAGATCGCCGCCGTCCGGCGCCGAGCCCGGATCCTCCGAGGTCGTCTCCGCGATCCCCCTGAAACTCTCGCCATGCAGGATGCGAGCACGGATCTTCAGCAGCCGCTGACGGATCGTCTGATCGTCGTCGAGTTCGTTCGGCTTCAGCAGGATGTGGCGCACGTGGACCTGTTGCACGTAGACGGGCTTCGCGCCGCTGCGACGGCCGTTCAAGCGGATGATGTGGAAGCCGCTCGCGGTGCGCACCGGGCCGCCGATCTGGCCCGGCTTCATCCGCGTGACCAGCCGCAGGATGAAGTCCGGCAGCTGGCTGCCCTTGCGCCATCCGAGATCCCCGCCCTCGAGCGCCTTCTCGCTGTCGGAGTTCGCGATCGCGAGCTTCGCGAAATTCTCACCCGCGCGCGCGCGGGCGGCGATCGCATCCGCCTTGCGGGTCAGCGCCTCGATCTGCGCCGGCGTCGCCGCCGGCGGCACCGCGATCAGGATGTGCGATATGTCGAACTCCTCGTTCGCGGCGGCGCTGCCTTGGCGCGCGAGGTACTGATCGATCTCGCGGGGCGTCACGACGATCCGCGAGATCACGTCCCGCTCGCGCAGCGCCTGCAAGGTGAGCTGCTTGCGCATCTCCTCGCGGTATTGCTTGTAGTCGACGCCCTGCGACGCCAGCGCGTTCGGCAGCTGGTCGAACGGGATCTTGTTGCGCGTCGCGATTTCTTGCAGCGCGGCATTGAGCTGCTCGTCGGTGATCGTCAGGCCGATCTGCTTCGCGCGTTGCTCCTCGATCTCCTGGAGGATCAGTCGGTCCAGCACCTGCTTCACGAGCACGCTGCGCGGCGGCAGCGAGACGTTCTGCGCTTCGAGCCGCTGCGTCACGGCCGCCACCTGCTCGTCGACCTGGCTCCGCGTCACGATGCCGTCGTTCACGACCGCGGCGATCCGGTCGAGCAGCACCCCCTGCGTGCCGATGTCGCGGGTCTGGGCGAGCGCGCCCGACGCGAACAGCAACGCGGCTACAGGAATCCAGATCGATCGAAGCATCATGCGCATGGTTTGGTCACTGGGGGTCCGGGACGTGTGAATATCTACGGCGCCGGGCCGACCGGCATCGGGCCAACCGCGGAGTATCCGCCAATCGCGCGACGCAGGAAAGTGTCGTTGCCGTTTCGGACCGAACCGAAGCCGAGGAGTTCCAATTGCATCGCGATCGAGTCGGTCAGCTTGCCGGTCCGGTTGACCACGTAACGGCGCTGGACGATCTGCAGCGCCCAGCAGCAGCTGCGGTATTCGAAGCCCGCGACCTGCTCGATCGTCTGGTGGTCCATCACCGAGTAGACGAGCCGCGCGACCGCGTTCCAGCGGTGCGTGATCGGCCACGCGAACGAGCCGTCCCACTGGTCGAGGACGTCGTGCTGGAAGCGGTAGCCCAAGTTAACCATCCGCGCGGCGTCGGGCCGGTATTGGACGGACACCTCCGATTTCTCGGTCGTCGCCGAGTACGGATCCCACTGGTAGTCGAGCTTCAGGTTCACGTTCTGGTAGGCGGTGAGCTCGACGTCGCCGACGAGGTTCGAGGCGCTGTTCGTCGTCGGGGCGAGGCCTGGCAGGGTCACGCGCGGCGTCGTGAAATAGCGCGTCTGGCCGAGCGTGGCCGAGAGGTACTGGCGACCGGTCGTCGCATCGAACCAACGGGTGGTCATGCCGATGCTGAGCTGATTCGCGTCGCCGAACCGGTCGCCACCGACGAACCGATTGGTTTGATAGAGCTCCGTCAGGTTCAGATCCGGCAGCGCCGTATCGAACACCGGCAAGGCGTCCTGGTTCCGGTAAGGCACGTAGCTGTAGACCATCCGCGGCTCGAGCGTCTGTTCGGGGTGACCGTTCGAGGGGTCGTCGCGCTCGAAGATCAAGCCGGTGTCGAGGCGCGCGAACGGCAGCGACAAGGAAGGGCTGGAGGGATCCCCCGGCGCGGCGTGGGTCAAGTCGTACTGGGTCAGGTGCCAACCGACGGCCGGTACGAAGAAATAGCCCGCGGTGCGCCGCTCCCAGCGCAGCTCGGGCGCGAGGTTCAGCCGCAGCCCGGTGGTGCCGACGTTGCGCAGGAAGTCGACCGCCTCGCTGTGCAGCGCGAACTCCCAGCCGGTGCCGGCGATCGGCCAGAGCGCGCGGGCGGTGACGTCCGGCACGCGCGAGTAAGGGCGCAGTGACGGATCCAGCGAGATGTCGATCGTCTGGAAGTTCTGGAATTCGGCGTCGACGCGCCAGACCGAGTCGCGGTACTGATAGCTCGCGCGGCGATCGAGGAACGTCACGCTGGTCGCGGCCGACCCGACCGCGAAATCCTGGAAGTAGCTGCTGTCGCTCACGCCGGCGAGTTCGACGCGGACCCGCTGATGCGCGCCAAGGTCGGAGAGGTCGGTGAAGTGCAGATAGTCGCGCGAGCTGTGAGTCTCCTGGTCGACCGGCAGATACATCGCGTCGAGTTCGCCGTGCGAGGACGCGGTCAGGTAACGGTATTGCCCGGCGACGTCGAAGCCCCGGGCGGTCATCAGGCCCGGCGTCAGCGTCAGGTCGTAATTCGGTGCCAGGTTGAAATAATACGGGATCGCGACCGAGTAACCGCTGTTGCCGGTGTGGCCGAAGACCGGATAGAGCAGTCCGCTCTGGCGCTCGGGACCGATCGGGAACGTCAGGAACGGCGTGTAGAAGAGCGGGACGTGCTTGAACACGAGGTATGCATTGCGCGCCGTGCCTTGCTGCCGGGCGCCGTTGAGGTCGATGCTCGAGGCGTGCAGCGTCCAGTCCTCGGCGCCGGCGGGGCAGGCGGTGTAGCGCACGTCGCCGAGGCGGACCTGCCCGCCCGGCGACAGATCGATCGAGCGGGCGAACCCCCGGCCGGCGCGCCCGAACAGCTGGAACGCCGCGTTCGAGAAATCCGCGCGACCGGTCGGGTCGTAGCTGCCGGCGTCGCTGTCGATCCGCAGCTTCGGATCGAGGAACCGGACTTTGCCCTTGACCGCGATGTGACCGGTGCGCTGGTCGTAGGTCAGCGCGTCCGCGCTGATCCGCCGGCCGTTCTGACTCACGACGACCTTGCCGGCGACGCGTGCATCGCCGTCGGCGCCGAGGATCGCCGAATCGCTCTCGATCCGGATCCGATCGTCGAGCGTCGGGGCGATCACCGGCGCCGACGGCGGGACGGGGCACACATCGGTGGCGCGCGCCGCGGCGGATGCTCCGAGCACGGCGAGCACGGCGAAGGCGCGGGCGGCGAACGGCTGTGGCAACTGGATCGACCGGGTTGTGACGGAGGTTGCGGCGCTTCCGGGACGCGCCCGCGCGGCATTATAGTCGGTATAATCCGGTCCCCGCATTCGCGGGCTCTCCGAACGATCCGTCAATGAACGAGTGCAGCGTCCAGGACCCGCGGTTGGCCGAGATCGAACGGTGGCTCGCCGGGGATCTCGGGTTCGGATCGGCCGCGCTCGCGCCCGCGTCGTCGGATGCGAGCTTCCGGCGCTATTTCCGGTTCCGGCATGGCGACGAGAGCTTCATCGTGATGGACGCGCCCCCGGCGAAGGAGGATGTGCGACCGTTCCTGCGGGTCGCCGCGTTGCTCGCCGAATGGGGTTTGAACGTGCCGCGGGTGCTCGCGAGCGACGTCGACCGGGGATGGGTGCTGCTCACGGATCTCGGCTCGCGGCAGTACCTGGCCGCGCTCGCCGACCCGGTGCGCGCCCCGGCGCTCTACGCGGATGCGCTCGCGGCGCTGCTGCGGATGCAGGTCGCGGGCCGTGCGCCCGCGGCCGAGCACCTGCCTCGCTACGATCGCGACGCGCTGCTGCGGGAGATGGCGCTGTTTGCGCAGTGGTTCCTCGGCACGCATCTCGGCCTCGACCTCGATGGGTCGACGCGCGCGATGATCGACCGGGCGTTCGACGTGCTCGTCGACAGCGCGCTCGGGCAACCCGTGTCGTTCGTCCATCGCGATTACCACTCGCGCAACCTGATGGTCACGGCGGCCGACAATCCGGGAATCCTCGATTTCCAGGATGCGGTCCAGGGGCCCGTGACCTATGACCTGGTGTCGCTGCTGAAGGATTGCTATCTCGTACTGCCGCGCGAGCGGGTGCGCGACTGGGCGCTCGGCCACCGCGACCGCCTGCTCCGGCAGGGCTTCCCCGTTGCCGCGGACGACGCGGTCTTCCTGCGCGGATTCGACCTGATGGGGCTGCAACGCCACTTGAAGGTGCTCGGGATCTTCTGCCGACTGCATTACCGCGACGGGAAGGTCCGGTATCTGCACGATCTGCCCCGCGTATTCACCTACGTGCGCGAGGTCGCGCAGGCCCATCCCGAGACCGCGGAATTCGCGGATTTCCTCGAGACCCGGGTCGTCAGCGGGTTCGAGGCCGCGCAGCGACGGGCGATCGGGTGAGCGCCGGGGGCCTCGAGCGGCCGAAGACGGCGATGATCCTCGCCGCCGGCCGCGGTGAGCGGATGCGGCCGCTCACCGATACCATTCCGAAACCGATGCTCGAGGTGCGCGGCGTGCCGTTGATCGAGCGCCACGTGCGCGCGCTCGCCGGCGCGGGGATCCGGACGCTGACCGTGAACCTGGCCTGGCTCGGAGGCGCCATCCGGCGTCATCTCGGTGACGGTTCGCGCTTCGGCGTCGCGATCCGCTACAGCGAGGAGGCGCCGCGGGCGCTCGAGGCCGCGGGCGGCATCGTGCGCGCGCTGCCGACGCTCGAGCCGGGACCGTTCGTGGTCGTGAACGCGGACGTGTTCAGCGACTACCCGTTCGAGCACCTCGGGATCGTTCCGGATGCCGACGCGCACCTCGTGCTGGTGCCGAACCCGCCGCAACATCCGCATGGCGACTTCGGGATCGTCGGCGCCCGGGCGGTCGCCGCCGCGCCACGCCAGTTCACGTTCGCGGGGATCGCGGTCTATCGAACGGCGTTGTTCGCGGGGCTCGCGGACGGCGCGCGGGCGCTGCGGCCGTTGCTCGTCGAGGCGATGGCCGCGCAGCGCTGCACCGCCGAGCTGTATCGCGGTCTGTGGGAGGACGTCGGCACGCCGGAGCGCCTGCGGACGCTCAATCGCGACGATCGGCTACAATGAACCCATGACGGAGTTCAAGGGAATCCCGATCGAGTCGGCCGGGGCGCCGGCGCGCACGGCGCCGCGGCCGGTCGCGAGCGGTGACAAGTACCTGACCGCGCAGGGCTTCAGCGCGATCAAGGACGGGATCAAGCCCGCCGTGGCCGCCGCGCCGGGCGGCGTGGCGCGCAAGCCGCCGTGGCTGCGGGCGCGCATGCCGGCCGGCGAGCGCTTCACCGAAGTCCGGCAGATCGTGCATCAACACCGGCTCAGCACCGTCTGCGAGGAGGCGAAATGCCCGAACGTCGGCGAGTGTTGGAACGCCGGAACCGCGACGATCATGTTGATGGGATCGGTGTGCACCCGCGCGTGCCGATTCTGCTCGGTCGACACCGGCAACCCCCGGGGCTGGCTCGACCCGCAGGAGCCGCAGAACGCGGCGCGTTCAGTCGAGCTGATGGGCCTGCGCTACGTGGTGATCACCTCGGTGGATCGCGACGACCTGCCGGACGGCGGCGCCGCGCATTACGCGGCGACGATCCGCGCGATCAAGCAGTGCAATCCCGGGATCGCGGTGGAAGCGCTGACCCCGGATTTCCGCGGGCGATCGAGCGACGTCGAAACGGTGCTCGACGCCGGTCTCGACGTATTCGCGCAGAACGTCGAGACGGTGGAGCGCCTCACCCACCCGGTACGCGATCCGCGGGCGGGCTACGCGCAGTCGATCGCGGTCCTCGCGCACGCGAAGTCCCACCGCCCGCAGATCCTGACGAAGACGAGTCTCATGCTCGGCCTCGGCGAGACCGATGCGGAGATCGCGGCGACGATGCGCGACCTGCGGGCGGCGTCGGTCGACGTGCTCACGCTCGGCCAGTACCTGCGGCCGACCGCGAACCACCTGCCGGTCGAGCGGTTCGTGTCGCCGCGCGAGTTCGACGAATACCGGGCGCAAGCGCTGGCTCTCGGTTTCCTCGAGTGCGTGTCGGGCCCGCTGGTGCGATCCAGTTATCGCGCGGAGCGTGCACTCGCGCGCGACAACGCGGGACTCGACAACCGCAGCCTGGAGCGATGATCGATCCGCCGCTGATCCGCCGGCTGGGTCTCGTCGAGTACGAGCCCACGTGGCGGAGGATGCAGCAATTCACCGATGCGCGCGATCCGCGAACGAGCGACGAGGTCTGGTTGCTCGAGCACCCGCCGGTGTTCACCCTGGGCATGAACGCGCGGCGCGAGCACCTGCGGGATCCCGGCGCGATCCCGGTCGTGCCGGTCGACCGCGGGGGCCAGGTGACCTTTCACGGGCCGGGCCAACTCGTGCTGTATCCGCTGCTCGACCTGCGCAGGCTGCGGCTCGGCATCCGCGAGCTCGTGGTCGCGCTCGAGGGGGCGGTCGTCGGCTACGCGGCGCAGTTCGGCATCGACGCGGCGGGGCGGCGCGACGCGCCCGGGGTCTACGTCCACGGGGCGAAGCTCGCCAGCGTCGGTCTGCGAGTGCGCCGCGGCGCGAGCTACCACGGCCTCAGCGTCAACGTGTCGGTCGATCTCGAGCCGTTCCGCCGGATCGACGTGTGCGGATACCCGGGCCTCGCGGTCACGCGGTTCGTCGATCTCGGCGCCGCGACGGACGTCGCCGCGGCCGGCGAGGCGATCGCGGGCCGGCTGATCGATGCGCTCGCCCCCTGGCGCGACGCTCACAACGCCATCAATACGGCCTCGCAGGCGGTGAGTTCCCGGTACAGCTCGTCGAGCTGAGCGCGACTTCGCGCCGCGACCGTGACCGTGAGCGCGACGAAATTCCCGTCGCTGCTCGACCGCATGCTCACCCGGTGCGGCGCGACCGGACCCGTGTGCCGCTCGACGATCTCGGTCACCGCGCGCTCGAGCCCCGCGTCGCGCCGTCCGAGCACCTTGACGGGAAAGTCGCAAGGAAAGACGTCGGTCAGCGGATCCTTCACAGCGGCGGCGTCCCGGCGATCTCGCGCACATAGTCGTCGAACGCCGCATGCACCCGCCGGAACAGCGGTCCCGGGCGTCCGGCGCCGACCGCCGCGCCGTCGAGCGTCGTGACCGGCAGCACGCCGCGCGTCGAGAATGCGAGCCAGACCTCGTCGGCGGCGCGCAGCCGCGCTTCGCTGATCGGCGCCGCCTCGGTCGGTATCCCGAGGCGTGAGGCCAGCAGCATCACCACGTCGCGCGTCGTGCCCGGCAGGATCTCGTGGCCGTTCGGCGGCGTCAGGATCACGCCGCGCTCGATCACGTGCACGGTCGTCGACGAACCCTCGGTCAGGTGTCCATGCTCGAGCAGGATGGTCTCGAACGCACCGACGTCGGCGGATCGCTTCTTCAGCAAGACGTTGGCGAGCAGCGCGGTCGTCTTGATGTCCCGGCGCGCCCAGCGAAGGTCCGCGGCGGTCACCGCCGCGACGCCCCGCTCGAGCCAGGCCGCCGGCGGCGGTTCGAGCGCGGTCGCGAACGCGAACACCGTGGGCACGAGGCCGTCCGGCCATGCGTGGTTGCGGCCGAACTCGGCGCCGCGAGTGACCTGGACGTACAGGTACAGGTCGCCGCCGCCGTTGCGGCGGGTCAACTCGACGCAGATCTCGGCCCATTCCGCATGCGACTTCGGCACCGGCGCGCGGATTTCGCCGAGACTGCGGGCGAGCCGGTCGAAGTGCTCCTTCACGCGGAACGGCCGGCCGCGATAGACCGGCAGCACCTCATAGACCGAGTCGGCGAACAGGAAGCCGCGGTCGAGCGGCGAGATCCGCGCATCGGCGAGCGGCAGGTAATCACCGTTCAGATAGGCGATCGGCAGGGGCATCATCGGTAGTCCTCAGGAAATCCAGAGCCGCACGGTGTCGATCAGGTCCCGCCACCAGGTGCCCGCGCCGTCCGCGACCAGCGGATGGAGCGGCGCGGTCGCGATGATCTTGCCATGGTCGGTCACAAGCAACTGCCCGATCGTCGATTGCGGCGTCAGCGGGCCCATCAGCTGCGGCGCGATCCGCACCGCGGTCCGCAACGCGCCGCCGTCCGCGCGCGGGATGGTCACGTACAGGTCGCGGTCGATCCCGACCGGGATGGCAGGGTCATGCGCCTTCCAGACCGTCGCGGTCGCAAGCGGAGCATGCGCCCTCGCGACGAGCCTCGTCTCGTAGAAGGTGAAGCCGTAGTTCAGCAGCGCGGCGCTGGCGCTATCCCGATCCATGAAGTTCTGCCCGCCCAGCACGACGGAGATCAGGCGCATGCCGTGACGGTGCTGCGAAGCGACCAAGCAATACCCGGCCGCGTCGGTATGTCCGGCTTTGAGCCCGTCCACCCCAGGGTCGGTGTCCAGCAGGCCGTTGCGATTGTGCTGCAGGATGTGGTTGTACTCGAACTGCTTCACCGAGAACCAGTGATAGTACCGGGGGAAGTCGCGGATCAACGCGGTCGCGAGCAGCGAAAGGTCGCGAGCGGTGGTGTGGAGGCCGCGCCGCGGCAGGCCGGTCGCGTCGGCGTAGTGCGTGCGGTTGAGGCCGAGGCGCCGCGCGGTCGCGTTCATCGTCCGCACGAACGCGTCTTCGGTTCCCGCGACGCGCTCGGCGAGCGCGACGGTGGCGTCGTTGCCGGACTCTACGATCATGCCGAGGATCAGCTCGCGAACCGGAACCCGCGTGCCGACCTGCACGAAGGTCCGCGAGCCGCCTTGGCGCCATGCGTGCTCGCTGATCGTGACCGGCTCGCCGAGCCCGAGCTTCCCGGATGCCAGCTTCCCGAACACGACGTACGTCGTCATCAGCTGCGCGAGGTTCGCCATCGGGAGCTCTTCCATCGCGTTCTTCGCGGCGAGTACCCGGCCGGTTTGGTAATCGACGAGGATGTAGGCCGTCGCGTCGATGTGCGGCGGTCCCGGCACCGCGCCGGCGGCGAGACCGGGACCGGCTGCGATGCAGAGCGAGGCGCACAGGGCCACAATGGAGCGATGCATGGTCGTCGCCGGACTCGGTGATGGGCGCGTGGACGGACCGTTAGTGTAACGGCGCGCCCGCCTGCGCGTCAGTGTCGCGTGCGCGTTCAATCCGGCGCGAGGCGTGCGCCGGTCACGCCGATGCGTTCGAGGCCGTCGACGATCCGGTCGTAGTCGGCGACGCTGTGGACCGGGCCGATCCGGACGCGGTACAGGCGCCGGCCGCCAACCACCGCGTCGCCCACGAACGCGTCCCGATAGCCGTCGTCGCGCAGTTTCGCGAGCAGGCGCTGGGCGTTCGCCGGATCGGCGAAGGCGCCGGTCTGGATGTACAGGGTCGGGGCGGGCGGCGCCGGTCCCGGCGGCGCGGACGCGGTGCGCGGATCGATCGACTGCACTTCCACCATCGCCGTGCCGGTGCGCAGCATCCCGAGCTTCGCGGCGGCGGTGTACGACAGATCGATGATGCGGTTCTTCACGAACGGTCCGCGGTCGTTCACCCGGACCACCACGCTGCGACCGTTCTCGAGGTTCGTCACCCGCACGAAGCACGGCAACGGCAGCGTGCGGTGCGCCGCCGTCATCGCGTACATGTCGTAGGGCTCGTGAGTCGAGGTCTGCTCCTCGTAGAACCCGGGCCCGTACCACGAGGCGACGCCGCGCTTGTCGTAGCCGCTGCAGTGCCGACGCACGAAATAGCGCTTGCCGAACACGTCGTAGAACGGTGGATTGCCGTAGGCCGAGCGTGGCTCGACGCGCGGCACGGCGTTCGGGATCGCCATGACGTCGCTCGGCGGCAGCGGTGGCACGATCGTGCCCGCCGACGGCGACGGACGCTCGGGCGCCACGCCGTGACAGGCCGCGAGCACGATCGTGGTCGCGATCGCGAGGCTGGCGCGCAGCCGGCGGCCGGGCACGCGCGGCGCGGTCATTGCGCCCGCCCGGCGGTCGCGACCGCAGCCGGGATCCGGCGCCGCAGCGCGACCGCGAGGTCGTGAACCGCCATCGCGTAGAGCGGGCTACGGTTGTAGCGCGTGATCGCACGGAAGTTCTCGAACCCCACGCGCCACGTCAGGCCGTGCGGCTGCTCGGCGGCGACCAGCCAGGCACGACTGCCGGCGCCCGGCGCATCGGCGATGCGCAAGCCCGCGGCGCGCAACGCGCCGACCGTCGTCCGCGGGCCGAGCGTGGTGGTGTGCGGCGCCATTGCCGCGACGGCGGCGCCGACGGTCGCGTCGCGCAGCACCGCGCCCCCCGCGACCCAGCCGTTCTCGCGCAGGTAGTAGCCGATGCTCTCGAACACGTCGGGCCAGTCGGTCCACAGGTCGACGCGCCCATCGATGCTCGCGTCGACGCCAAAGCGTCGGTAGGACGAGGGCATGAACTGCGGCGCGCCCATCGCGCCCGCATAGGAGCCCTTGACCGTGAGCGGATCGAAGTCGTGATCGCGGGCGAGCAGCAGGAACTGCTCGAGCTGACGACGGAAGAACGTCGCGCGGGGCGGATAGTCGAACGCGAGCGTCGCGAGCGCGTCGATCACCCGGTATCCGCCGGTCAGACGTCCATAATAGGTCTCGACCCCGAGGATCGCGACCAGGTATTGCGGCGCGACACCGGTGCGATCGCTGGCTCGGCGCAGTGCGTGGCGATGGGCGACCCAGAAGTCGACGCCTTCCTGGATCCTGCGCTCATCGATGAAGATCGATCGGTAGCGAAACCATGGCAGCGCCTTCTCGGCGGGCCTGTCCATCGCGGCGACGATCGCCGGCTCGAGCCGCGCCGCGCCGAGAACCCGGCGCAATTCCCGCGGGTCGTAGGCGTCGTGCGCGACCATCCGGTCGATGAATCGGGCGACGGGAGGGGCGTGCAGATCGAGCGCCGAAGCGCCGACCGCCGCCGCGAGGAACGACCCGGCGGCGATCAGCCAGAGGCAGAGGCGGTGCCCGTAGCGCAACGTTCAGGACCCGACCAGCTTGCGATGCGAGTGCAGCGACATCAGGATGCCGAATCCGGCCAGGATTGTCACCATCGAGGTGCCGCCGTAGCTCACCA
>JAKBCG010000020.1 GCA_021808035.1 Pseudomonadota bacterium | reverse complement strand
CGCGCACCGATCAGCGGATCGCCAAACAGGCGTCCCAGGCCGTCTTCGCGATCAGCGCGCCGACGACCACCACGAACGCGATGCGCACGAAGCGGCTGCCGTGACGCAGCGCCGTGTGCGCGCCGAGGAAGCTCCCCAGGACGTTGCACCCGCCGATCGCGAGCGCGAGGCCCCACTCGATCCGGCGATGCGAGCCGAAATAGAGCAGCGCGCCGGCGTTGGTCGCGACGTTCACCCAGCGGGCGCTCGCGGCCGCGTTCAGGAAGTCGAAGCCGTATACCCGCACGAACAACAACATCAGGAAGTTGCCGGTCCCGGGTCCGAAGAACCCGTCGTAGGCGGCGATCGCTGCGACGCCTGCGAATGCGGCCGTGCGCTGGCGGCGCGACAGCGGGCGTGGCTCATGGCTTGCGCCGAGCTCGTGCCGCGCGAGCACGTAGACCAGCACCGCCGCCAGGATCACCGGCACCAGCACCCGGAACGCGGCCGGCGAGAGCACGTTCGCCAGACTCGCGCCGAGGAGGCTGCAGGGCAGCGCGATCGCGATCGCGGGCAGCACCGTGGCCCAGTCGATGCGCACCGCGCGCGCGTAGCGCACGGCGGCGGTCGTCGTGCCGAGGATCGCCGCGAGTTTGTTGGTGCCGAGCAGGGTCGCCGGCGCCTCGGCCGGATACGCGGTGAGCAGCGCCGGGAGCTGGATCAGGCCGCCGCCGCCGGCCATCGAGTCGACGAAGCCGGCACCACCCGCCGCGACCGCGACGAACAGGAAGTTCGGGAGGCCGCCGGGCGCGAACGGCGTCAGAATCGCGCTCCGGGGGTCGCCCGCAACGACTGGCCGTCGGCGGCGTCGAACCATCGCTCGATCAGGCTGAACGAGATCGACTGACGCGGCGGCAACCGGATCACGCCGGCGGCGACTTCCTCGCGGGTGAACCAGCGGGCGTCCTCGAGCTCGTGATCGTCGCGGTGGATCGCGTGGGTCGCGGCGCGCGCGGTGAAACCGAGCATCAGCGACGCGGGGAACGGCCAGGGCTGGGACGCGAAATAGTCGGTTCGTGCGATCTCGATGCCGGTCTCCTCGCGCACCTCGCGCGCGACCGCATCCTCGAGCGCTTCGCCGGGTTCGACGAAACCGGCGATCGTCGAGTACCGATCGGCGGGCCAGGCCGACTGCCGGCCGAGCAGCGCCCGTCCACGGTCGTCGTCGACCAGCACGATGATCGCCGGATCGATCCGCGGAAACTGCTCCGTGCCGCACCCCTGATCGGTGCACGCGAGCACCTGCCCGCCTCGCACCGGGCGGGTCGGCGAACCGCAGACGCCGCAGTACCGGTGCCGCCGCCGCCAGCCGACCATCGCGCGTGCATAGCCGAGGAGTCCGGCGTCGCTCGCGGGCAGCCGGCCGGCGATCCCGCGCAGGTCCTCGAACCGGGTCCCCGCGAGTTCCGGCAGCGCATCCGTCGCGGTGACCTCCAGCGCGAAGCAGGGCCGGCCGGCGAATCGGCCGAGCAGGGTGAGTGCCTCGGCCGGGCGCGTGGCGGCGGGCAGACACGCGAGGCCGACGAGCGCGGCGCGCGGGGCGTCGGTGTCGACGTCGCTGATCAGGCTGCGTGATTCAAAGACGAGGGTCGCGCAGCTCCCGGGCTCGGCGAGCGCCGCGTCGAGACCGGCCGGATCCTGGCGCAGGTGCGCGGCGCGATCGAGATAGGGTCCAGCGAACGTGAGACGGCGCGCCATCGCCGCGGATTCTAGCAGCCCCGCCGTAAGCCCGGCGCCGAGGGAGCACCGCAGACCGCGCATGGGGCATCACGGCCGGCTAGCACGTCGCGCAGCCGCAACCCCTCGCAGCGCTCGCAGCGGGCGAGCGCGATCTCCGTGTGCCGGGCGAGCGCCCAGAGCAGGAACCAGGCATGTTCGAACGAGATCCGCGCCGGCTCGTGCAGGTCGACGTAGGTTTCATACGCGCGGCACAGCAGCACGCCCGACTCGATCGCGCCGATCCGGTAGCGCGACTCGACGCCGGCCGGCGATGCGCCGAGGAGTCCGAGCAGGAGGTACAGGCTCGCGAGTTGCGCGGCCTCGAAGTGCAGGTCCGGGCTGCGGAAGAAGAACGCCGTCTGGCGCGGCGACTTGCCCCGGTGCCGCGGCAGATCGGTACGCGCACGCTCTTCGACGTAGCTCCGGTAGAGCTTGCGGATCCGGTCGTCGCTGAGGCCGGTCCACAGGCGGATCGTGCAGGTGCGCGCTTCGTGGCGGATCAAGCGCATCGCCAGGTCGAAGCGCAGCCGGTCCCGGGTATAACGGTCGTCGGAAACCCTCATGACGCCCTCCAAATCCGTTGAAAAACGTTATTTTTACTGCCTCAAAAAATTTGACAAAAATTAATCACAAAGTTAGCGTGCTTGCCAAGGGGGTCGGCGTCGCGGTTCGCCGCGCGTTCGTCGGGAAATGCGCTGGACTGCGCCGCGCGCCCCTCTCGAGGGGGACCGCGATGCACGACCCGATCATCGAACCCTGGACTCGCGAGGCGCCGATCATCGGCGGGACCAGTCCGACGCTGCGCGCGCTGAATCTCCGTTTCCTCGATCTGGACGGCGTCGCCGCGCCGGCGATCGTCGCGCTGCCGCCCGCGCGCAAGGCCGCGATCGCCGATTGTCCGTACGCCCTGTTCGATCTGCGCTTCGGCGACGACCCGCATTGGCGATCGCGGCTCGACATCGCGGTGCCGGACCGGGTTGCCGAGCCCGGTGTCTCGAATCCGGCGGTCGTTGGGTTCGTGCGGCTCGCGCTGATCTACGCCTGGCACCTCGCGACCAGTGCGAATCTGCAGGCCCGTCTCTCGCTCGGGATGGACTTGCGCACTGCGGCAGTCTTCGCCGATGCGACGCTCGATCGGCTCACCCGGATCGCGGTCGTCGAAGCGCCGGACCTCGCGCCGCGCTGGCCGCGCTGCACGGCGTTCTGGGACGGGCTTGCGGAGGCGGCCGCCAGCGCCGACCGGACCCGTCTGCGTTGGTTCCACGGCTGCTGGCTGCTGCTCGCGAGCGGCAAGCAGTTGCACTAGGGGCACCCGCGGGGGCGGGTACGGGCGCGGGTGCCGGCGCGACGCGCGTTGCGGAGCGCACCCCGCGCGGTTACTCTTCGCGCCTCTATGCGCGCGCTCTTGCTCCGGCAGCTCACCAAAACCTACAAGAACGGCATCCAGGCCTTGAAGGGCATCGATCTCGAGGTCGATCGCGGCGACTTCTTCGCTTTGTTGGGACCGAACGGCGCGGGCAAGACCACCGCGATCGGGATCGTGACCTCGCTCGTGACCAAGACCAGCGGGGTCGTCGAGGTCTTCGGCCACGACCTGGATCGCGAACTCGAGGTCGCCAAATCCTGCATCGGCGTCGTGCCGCAGGAAGTCAATTTCAACCAGTTCGAGACCGTGCAGACGATCGTCGTGAACCAGGCGGGCTTCTACGGCATCCCCCGGCGCATCGCGAAGCAGCGCGCCGAGGTCTACCTGAAGCAGCTGCAGCTCTGGGACCGGCGCCGTTCGATCGCGCGCTCCCTGTCCGGCGGCATGAAGCGGCGGCTGATGATCGCGAGGGCGCTGATGCACCAGCCGGAGTTGCTGATCCTCGACGAGCCGACCGCCGGCGTGGACATCGAAGTGCGCCGGTCGATGTGGGAATTCCTGCGCATGATCAACGGCGAAGGCACGACGATCATCCTGACCACGCATTATCTCGAGGAGGCGGAGAACCTGTGCCGGAACGTCGCGATCATCGACGGCGGCAGGATCATCGAGCGTGACAGCATGGTCAACGTGCTGCGCAAGCTGCAGGCGGAGACCTTCGTGCTGAACCTGCGCGAGGCGCGCACCGCGGTGCCGAGGCTCGAGGGGTTCCGCGCGGAGCTCGCGGACGCGCACACCCTCGAGGTCGAGGTCTCGCGCGGCCAGAGCCTCAACCGGGTGTTCGCCCAATTGAGCGAGCAGGGAATCGAGATAGACAGCATGCGCAACAAGGTCAACCGCCTCGAGGAATTGTTCGTGCGCCTGGTCGACTCCAGCGGCCGGGCGGGCGCGGGCGAAGCGGTCGCATGAGCGCCCCGGCCGGGCGCGCGGCCGCGCGGTGGATCGGCTTCCGGACGACCCTGATCCGCGAGTTCGGCCGGATCGTGCGCATCTGGGGGCAGACACTGCTCCCGCCCGCGGTCACCTCCACGCTGTACTTCGTGATCTTCGGGAGTCTGATCGGCCGCCGCGTCGGCCAGGTCGGCGGGCACGACTACATGCAGTTCATCGCGCCCGGACTGATCATGATGTCGGTGATCCAGAATTCCTACGGCAACGTCGTCTCCTCGTTCTTCGGCGCGAAGTTCGGCAAGTACCTCGAGGAGCTCCTCGTCGCGCCGCTGCCGAACTGGTTGATCGTGCTCGGCTATGCCCTCGGCGGCGTGACCCGGGGTTTCATGGTCGGCACCGTCGTCACGATCGTGTCGCTGTTCTTCACGCGACTCGGGGTGCTGCACCCCGTGCTGATCCTCTCGGCCGCGTTCCTCACCAGCTTCGTGTTCGCGCTCGGCGGGTTCGTCAACGCGATGCTCGCGAAGAACTTCGATCAGATCTCCTGGTTCCCGACGTTCATCCTGACGCCGCTCACCTACCTCGGTGGCGTCTTCTACTCGATCCGGATGCTGCCCGCCTGGGCGCTCGACGCGTCCCACGCGAACCCGATCCTGTACATGGTGAGCGCATTCCGGTACGGTTTCCTCGGCACGTCGGACGTCGACTTGCGGCTGGCCTACGCGATCATGGTCTTCGCCGCCGTCGCGATGTTCTCGCTGGCCGTCGTGCTGATGAACCGAGGGGTCGGCATTCGCGACTGATCTCGGGCTGCCTGATGGAGGCGTCGCACCGGTCCCGGGGATCGGTGTCGCCGAGACCGGGGTACTACACTGGAGGCGCAGGATGAGCGACGACAAACAGCAGAAATTCACCGCGAAGGTCCGCCGCGGCCTCGTCTGGGTGCATCGGATCGCCGAGGCGGAGCTGGCCAGGAAGAAGGCGGAATCGCCCGGCGCCCGGGTCTCCGGTTTCACCGCGAGCGAACTCCAGGACGTCGAGGCCGCGCTGACCTGGATCGAGCAGAACAAGGAATCGGGGTCGCCGGCAGCGACCTGAAGCCGCGGGTCGGGGCGGCCGAGGGAGGCGGTGCCGATGAGACGGGAACGCGGATGCGCAAGAGAGCGCTGATCGTCGACGACTCGAAGTCGGCTCGCGTCGTGTTGAGCCGGATGCTCGAGAAGTACGGAATCGACGTGGACATGGCGGAGTCCGCCGAGCAGGCGATCGAGTATCTCGAACACCAGCGACCCGACGCGATCTTCATGGACCACCTGATGCCCGGCATGGACGGGTTGCAGGCCGTGAAGGTGATCAAGGCGGATCCGCGCAATGCGACCGTTCCGATCATGATGTACACCTCGCAGGAAGGGGAGTTGTACGTCGGTCAGGCCCGCGCGCTCGGCGCGTTCGGCGTGTTGCCGAAGCAGGTCCGGCCGGTCGACGTGTCGAAGGTGCTGTACGAACTGCACTTGTTGCCGGAACGGCGCGACTCCGAGGGGTCGGCGCTCGCGCCGGTCGACGTGGAAGCGCCGATGGCGGCGAAGCCGACGCCGGCGCCGGCGGTCGCCGACGGGGCCAAGCGGATCGAGACCGCGATCCGCGAACAGTCGGCCGACCTGCGCCGCTTCGTCGTCGCAAGTCTCGACAGTTTCGCGGCACGGATCGTCGGCGAGGTCCGCGATCACGCGGTCAGGTCGCCGGTCGAACCCGCACCGCCCCCGCCGCAGCGACCGCCGTGGCCATGGATCGCCGCGACCGCGGTCGTCGCGCTCGCGGCGATCGCCTTCGGCGTGCTGTGGATGGGGACGCGCGCGCGCCTCGCGGCCTCACAGGCCCGGCTCGCGACGCTCGCGACGGCCGCGATCCCGCTCGACAGAGCGCGCGCCGATTTCGACCGAGCGACCGCGCAGCTCACGGCCGCGCTCGCGAACGTACCGGCCCCTGGTGCGACCGCGATCTCCGGCGCGGCGCCGGCGGGCGTCGGCGGCGCACCGGCCACCGCGACATCGACCGCGGCGACGGCGGCCACCGCCGCGGGTGACCGCGTCGTCACGGTCCCGTACGGCGAAGTGCCGCTCGATCGCGGACGGCTCGACGCGATGCGCGGCCTGCTGTCGCAGCTCGAGACCGAGGGCTTTCACGGCGTCGTCAAGGTGACGAGCTACCCTGGTCTGTTCTGCCTCACGGGCAACCCGACCGACGGCTACGTGCCCGCGAAGCCGAGCCTGCCCGCCGCACAATGCGATGCGATCGGCAATCCGTTCGAGGAATCCCTGTCGGGTCAGCAGCGCCAATCGCTCGCCTTTGGCAATCTGATCGCCGGCGTGCGCGAGCGCTCCGGCGGCGCGATCTCGGTCGCGATTCAGGACGGTTCCAGCACCCAGGTGGCAACGCCTTATCCGGCCCGCACGGCGACCTTGACCGCCGGCGAGTGGAACAAGGCCGCGGCCATGAACAACCGCGTCGAGTTCTCGGTCGAGCCCGGCCCGGCGCAGTGATTCCTCCATTCTGCCGCAGGAAAAGTCGATGCAACGAAGACCCTGGATCGCCGCTGGCCTGTGCCTCCTGACCCTCGCCCTTGCGGGCTGCCACCGCGAGCAGAGCGACTGGGCCAAGGCGCGCGCGACGAACACCGCGCAATCCTACGAGCAGTACCTCGCGAAGTACCCGAACGGCTCGTTCGCGACCCAGGCCGAGGCACGGCTCGCGCAGGCCGAAGAGGACCAGGATTGGCAGAAGGCGAGCGCGACGAACACGCCGGAAGGCTACCAGGCGTTTCTGAGACAACACCCGCAGGGCAAGTGGGCCGAGGAGGCGCGGATCCGGATCGAGAACTTTGCGCTCGCATCACCGCCGAATGCGCCGACACCGACTGCCGGGACGCCGCCGACATCGGCCGTTGCCGCGGGCGCCGGCGGCGTGGCGGCCGCGACCGTGGGGTCGACGCCGGCGGCACCGGTCGCCGCGGCGATGCCGCGACCGTCGAGCGTACCGCGGTCGGCGCACCCGGCCGTGCCGCATCGGACCCGATCGCCTATCGCCGCGCGTCACCAGCGCAGCGCCGGCGCCTACGGGATACAACTCGGCGCGTTCCGGTCGGGAACGTCCGCGGCGTTGCATCACTGGCGGGTTCTCGTCGCTCGCGACCCAAGTCTGCTGCGCGGCCTGCATCCGCGGGTGAGCCCGCTGCGCACGCGGGCGGGACGCCTGTACCGGCTGCAGGTCCACGGCCTCGGCGCCGCGCAGGCGGCGCTGATCTGCCGGCGCCTGCGCGTGCACGCGCAGCCCTGCATCGTGCTGCGGCCGCACGGTCGTTAGCGGCCGCACGGGCGTTGGCGGCTGCGCAGCCGTTGGCAGCCCGGGCGGTCGTTAGCGACCGACGCTGTCGATCGCGAACGCGAATTCCATCGCGGTGTCGCGAAAGTGCTCGAAGCGGCCGGGCTTGCCACCGTGTCCCGCGTCCATCTCGACGTGCAGCAACAGCGGGTTGCGATCGGTCTTCATCGCGCGCAGCTTCGCGACCCATTTGACCGGCTCGAAGTACTGCACCTGGCTGTCCCACAAGCCGGTCGTGACCAGCATCGCGGGGTAGGCCTGCGCGCCGACGTTGTCGTACGGCGAGTACGACAGCAGGTACTCGTAGTCCTCGCGGACTGCGGGATTGCCCCATTCGTCGTATTCGTTGGTCGTCAGCGGAATGCTCTCGTCGAGCATCGTCGTGACCACGTCGACGAAGGGGACCTGCGCGATGATCGCGCGGTACAGCGCCGGGGCCAGGTTCGCGACCGCCCCGACCAGCAGTCCGCCGGCGCTGCCGCCCATCGCGACCACGCGATCCGGGGCTGCGACGCCGCGCGCGACGAGCGCCCGGGTGACGTCGATGAAGTCGGTGAACGAATGGCGCTTGTGGCGCGCGCGACCGGCATCGTACCAGGCGCGGCCCATTTCCTGGCCGCCGCGCACGTGCGCGATCGCGTGGACGAAGCCGCGATCGAGCAGGCTCAGCCGCGACACCGAGAAGGTCGGATCGATGCACGCACCGTACGCACCGTAGGCGTACAGCAGCAACGGTGCGGTTCCGTCGAGCGGCGTGTCCCGCCGGCGCACCACCGTCACCGGGATCCGCGCGCCGTCCGCCGCGGTGACGAAGTCGAGCTCGGCCTGGTAGCGGGCGGGATCGAAGCCGCCCGCGATCTCGTCCCGCTTCAGCAGCGTGCGCGTCTCACGGCGTACGTCGAGATCGTAGGTCGTCCTCGGTGTCGTCGGCGAGCTGTAGGTGTAGCGCAGCAGGTCGGTGTCGACGGCCGGGTTGTCGCCGAAATCCATCGTGAACGCGGATTCCTCGGCGTCGACGAGGAACGGCGCGGGGCGCCCGCCTTCCGCCCCCGGCGGCGCCGACGGCACGATCTCGATCCGCCGCAATGCGCCGGTGCGCAGCGACACTGCGACGAAGCTCGCGAACGGCTCGAAATCATGCACGAACGCGTCTTCCCGGTGCGGCACGACCTCGCACCAGCTCGCCCGGTCCGCCGACGCCTCGACCGGCACGCGCAGAATGCGGAAGTTCGGTGCGTTCCAGTTGCTGCGGACCAGGAAGTCGTCGCCGGCGTGCTCGACCTGGTACTCGTGATCGCGCTCGTGCGGCAGGAACATGCGGAACTCGAGCGCCGGATCGTCGGCACGCGCGTAGCGCCACTCCGAGGAGACCGTGCTCTCCATGTGGATGAACAGGAATCGTTCCGACTTGGACGTCGACACGCCGGTGTAGAAGCGGTGGTCCGTCTGCTCGAAGACCAGCGCGTCGTCGCGCGGATCGGTGCCGACCCGGTGCTTGCGCACGAACACCCCGAGCAGGGTCTCCGGGTCCTTCGCGACGTAGAGCAAGGTGCGGTCGTCGCCGGCCCATGCGAGGTCCGTCTCCACGTCCTCGATCACGGTCGGCAAGGTGACGCCGGTCGATAGATCCCGGATCCGCAGCCGGTACTGGCGCCGTCCGACCGTGTCCTCGCAATAGGCGAGCCACCGGCCGTCCGGGGAGACCTCCGCCGCGCCGATCTGGAAATAGTCGTGCCCCGCGGCGAGCTGGTTGGCGTCCAGCATCGTCTCCTCCGGCGCGTCCATCGATCCGCGCCGGCGCAGGAACACCGGATGCTCCGCGTCGGGGTCGAAGCGGTCGTAGTACCAATACCCCCGCTTGAAGTAGGGGACGCTCGCGTCGCTGCGCGGCAGACGCGCGACGATCTCCGCGAACACGCGCGCCTCGAGGTCCGCGATCGGCGCCATCATCGCGCGGCGGTAGGCGTTCTCCGCCGCGAGGTGGGCGAGGACCTGCGGATCCTCGCGGGTGTCGTCGCGGAGCCAGTAATAGGGGTCGATGCGATCGCCGAACGGGGAGTGCAGCCGCCGCGGCCGGACCGCGGCGATCGGTGCCGGGATCGGCGCGCCGCCCGGATCGGTCACGATTTCTCTCGCATGATCCGCGGAGTATAGTCGGATCCATGGAGCGCATTGCCGCTCCGGGTGTTGCCGGTTCGTCGGATCGTGCGCGGAGGGATAACGCGATGCTTACCGTCGGCCAACTGCTCGCCGTCAAGGGCCGCCAGATCTACTCGATCGGACCGCAGGAATCGGTGCTGCGGGCGATCGAGATGATGGCGACGCAACACGTGGGTGCGCTCCTCGTGATGGAGCGGGGCAACCTGCTCGGCGTGATCTCCGAGCGCGACTATGCCCGCAAGGTGATCCTGCAGAATCGTTCGTCGCACGACACCGCGGTCACCATGATCATGAGCGCGCCGGTGATCACGGTCGGGCTCGGCGACACCGTCCAGCGGTGCATGGAGCTGTGCACGAACCAGCGCATCCGCCATCTGCCGGTCGTCGATGCGGGCGCGGTCGTCGGGATGCTGTCGATCGGCGATCTCGTGAAGGCGCTGTTGCAGGAGCAAAGCGAGCACATCGAGCAGCTCGAGCGCTACATCGCCGGTTGACCGCGCTCGGCGCGCTAGTATCATGCGGTGCTATATCCAGGCACGCGCGCCGCGAAGCGCCCGCGCCGGCGCGTTCGATTGAGCGCCTCGAACCGGTCTAGAGTGTTGTATTTGAAAGGCTTTGCGGCCGACGCCGCAAGGCACGGGGCGGTATGGGCAGCGTCATGGTCGATCGCGAACAATCCGTTGGAGAAGCCGCCGTGCTTGCAGATCCCCGCTGGTCCGACTGGGGACTGTACCGGCCGTCCCACGAGAAGGACTCCTGCGGCTTCGGCCTGATCGCGAACCTCGACGACCGTCCCAGCCACTGGATCGTCGAGTGCGCGATCCAATCGCTCAACCGGTTGACCCACCGCGGCGCCGTCGCGACCGACGGGAAGACCGGCGACGGCTGCGGCGTGTTGCTGAAGATGCCGGTCGCGTTCCTGCGCGCGGTCGCCGCGGATAGCGGCATCGCGCTCGCGCCCTCGTTCGCCGCGGGGTTGCTGTTCGAGAACCGGGACCCGGCGCTCGCGGCGCGCTCGCGGCGGGTCCTGATCGAGACGCTGGCGGCGGAACAGTGCGAGGTCGCGGGTTTCCGCGAGGTACCGACCGATCCGGGCGCTTGCGGCGCCGAAGCGCTGAAGAGCCTGCCGCATATCGCGCAGGTGTTCGTGAATTTCCGCGGCGACATCGACGACGCCACGTTCAATCGCAAGCTCTTCCTCGCGCGCCGCCGCGCCGAGAAGCGCCTCGAGGGCGCGGACCCCGCGTTCTACGTGCCCTCGCTGTCGGCCACCACCATCGTCTACAAGGGCATGGTGATGCCGCAGTTCCTGGTCCGGTTCTATCCGGATCTCGCGGATCCACGGATGGAGACCTCGGTCGCGGTATTCCACCAGCGCTTCTCGACGAACACCTTGCCGCAGTGGCGGCTCGCCCATCCGTACCGGTATCTCGCGCACAACGGCGAGATCAACACGATCCAGGGCAACCGTCGCTGGGCGGTCGCTCGCGGCCCGCTGTTCCGTTCCCCGCTCCTGCCGGATCTGGCGGACATCCGGCCGGTCGTCTCCCTGTCGGGCTCGGACTCCCAGTCGCTCGACAACATGCTCGAGCTGCTGCTCGCGGGCGGCCTCGACCCGATGCACGCGATGCGGATCCTGATCCCGCCCGCGTGGCAATCGGTCGACATGATCGACCCGGACCTCAAGGCGTTCTACGAGTACTACGCGACCCACATGGAACCGTGGGACGGTCCCGCGGGCATCGTGCTCACGGACGGCCGCCATGCCTGCTGCACGCTCGACCGCAACGGCTTGCGGCCGGCGCGGTGGGTGATCACCAAGGACCGTCACATCACGATCGCCTCCGAGGCGGGGGTCTGGGACTATGCGCCGGGCGAGGTCGTCAAGAAGGGCAAGCTCGGCCCCGGCGAGATGCTCGCGCTCGACCTGCAGACCGGCGAGTTGATGGACACGCGCCGGATCGACGACTTGCTGAAGAGCCGCCACCCGTACAAGACCTGGCTGAAGAAAGGTGTCCGCTACCTGCAGACCGACCTGATCGATCCGCGTCTCGCCGCCGAGCCGTTCGATCGCGACACCCTCGCGACGTATCACAAGATGTTCAACGTCTCGGTCGAGGAGCGCGACGAGATCATCCGCGTGCTCGCCGAGGACGAGAGCGAGGCGGTCGGCTCGATGGGCGACGACACGCCGATGCCGGTGCTGTCGCGCAAGGTGCGCTCGCCGTTCGACTACTTCCGGCAGCAGTTCGCGCAGGTCACCAACCCGCCGATCGACAGCTTGCGCGAGAGCATCGTGATGTCGCTGCAGACGCAGATCGGACCGGAATGCAACATCTTCGTCCCGCTGCCGCAGCACGCCGAGCAGATCGTGCTGAGTTCGCCGGTCCTGTCGCAGCGCAAGCTGCGGCAGATCGTCGCGCTCGCCGGCAGCGGCGTGCCGCACGAGTTCATCGACCTGCAGTACGAGGAGACCCAGGACCTCAAGTCCGCGATCCTCGCGGTCTGCGACCAGGCCGAGAACGCGGTGCGCAGCGGCAAGCTCGTGCTGCTGCTGTCGGACCGGTACCTGGTCCGCGGCAAGCTCCCGATCCATGCGCTGCTCGCGACCGGCGCGGTGCACAACCGGCTCGTCGAGACCGGATTGCGCTGCAAGTGCAACCTGCTGGTCGAGACCGGCGTCGCGCGCGATGCGCACCACTTCGCGTGCCTGATCGGTTACGGCGCGACCGCGGTCTATCCGTACCTCGCGTACCAGACGTTGTTCGACCTGATGCAGAAAGGCGCGCTGGAAATCGAAGAGGAGGAGCGCCGCCAGGAGATCGGCCGCAGCTACCGGCGCGGGATCCGCAAGGGCCTGTACAAGATCATGTCGAAAATGGGGATCTCGACGATCGCGAGCTACCGCAGCGCCCAGCTGTTCGAGATCGTCGGACTCGCCGACGAGGTCGTGGACCTGTGCTTCCAGGGCTCGGAAAGCCGGATCCAGGGTGCGGATTTCGCCGATCTCGAGCGCGACGCGCAGGCGCTCGCGAAGAACGCCTGGGACGCGAATCAGCCGGTCGTCCCGGGCGGCCTGCTCAAGTACATGCACGGCGGCGAATACCACGCCTACAACCCGGACGTGATCGCCGCGTTGCAGGCCGCGGTCTTGACTGGTGACTACGAGCGCTATCGGCAATACGCCGCGCTGGTCAACGAGCGGCCGGTCGCGTGCATCCGGGACCTGCTCACGCTGAAGAGTCCGACCGGGCCGATCCCCGTCGACGAGGTCGAGCCGGTCGAAGCGATCCTCAGGCGATTCGACAGCGCCGGCATGTCGCTCGGCGCGCTGTCGCCGGAGGCCCACGAGGCGCTTAGCGTAGCGATGAACCGGATCGGCGCACGCTCGAATTCCGGCGAGGGCGGCGAGGACCCGGGCCGTTACCACACCGAACGGAACTCGAAGATCAAGCAGGTCGCCTCGGGGCGTTTCGGCGTGACCCCGGAATACCTGATCAGCGCCGAGGTGCTGCAGATCAAGATCGCCCAGGGCGCGAAGCCGGGTGAAGGCGGGCAGTTGCCGGGCCACAAGGTCAACGAGATGATTGCGCGGCTGCGATTCGCGCGTCCGGGCGTCGGACTGATATCGCCGCCGCCGCATCACGACATCTATTCGATCGAGGACCTGGCACAGCTGATCTTCGACCTGAAGCAGGTCAACCCCCAGGCGCTTGTCTCCGTGAAGCTGGTCGCCGAACCCGGGGTCGGCACCGTCGCCGCCGGGGTCGCGAAGGCCTATGCGGACCTGATCACGATCAGCGGCTACGACGGCGGCACCGGCGCGAGCCCGCTGTCCTCGATAAAATACGCGGGCACGCCCTGGGAGCTCGGCCTCGCGGAGACCCACCAGACGCTGCGGGTCAACGAGTTGCGCCAGCGCGTCCGGGTGCAGGTCGACGGCGGCCTGAAGACGGGCCTCGACGTGATCAAGGCGGCGCTCCTCGGCGCCGAGAGCTTCGGCTTCGGCACCGCGCCGATGGTCGCGCTGGGCTGCAAGTACCTGCGGATCTGCCACCTGAACAACTGCGCCACCGGTGTCGCGACCCAGCACGCGGTGCTGCGCGCGAGGCACTTCATCGGGCTGCCGGAGATGGTGATCAACTATTTCCGCTTCGTCGCCGAGGAATGCCGCGAAATCATGGCCTCGCTCGGCGTGCGCAGCCTCGCCGAGCTGATCGGCCGCACCGAGCTGCTCGAGATCTCGCCGGGCGAGACCCCGAAGCAGCGCAAGCTCGACCTGCGGCCGATCCTCGCGAACGCCGGTCTCGTGTCCAGCGCTCCGCAATACTGCCTGGACGCGCGCAATCCGCCCTACGACAAGGGGGCGCTCGGCGAGCAGATGCTCGCCGACATGCGCGCGGCGATCGCCGCGAAGTCCGGCGGCAGGTTCGCGTATCCGGTCAGGAACCACGATCGTTCGGTCGGCGCACGGGTGTCGGGCGAGATCGCGCGTCGCTGGGGCAATTACGGCATGGCGGACGCCCCGATCGTCGTGAACCTGAGCGGTTCCGCCGGGCAGAGCTTCGGCGTCTGGAACACGGGCGGGTTGCACCTGTACCTCGAGGGCGAGGCGAACGATTACGTCGGCAAGGGGATGGCCGCGGGCAAGATCGTGCTCAAGCCCCCGGCCGGGTCCGGCTTCGTCGCGCGCGACACCGTGATCATGGGCAACACCTGCCTGTACGGCGCGACCGGCGGAGAGCTGTTCGCCGCCGGCGTCGCCGGCGAGCGATTCGCGGTCCGCAACTCCGGTGCGATCGCGGTCGTCGAGGGGGCGGGCGATCATTGCTGCGAATACATGACCGGCGGCGTCGTGTGCGTGCTCGGTCGGACCGGCGTGAACTTCGGCGCCGGGTTCACCGGCGGTTTCGCGTACGTGCTCGACATGGAGCGCGACTTCGTCGACCGCTACAACCACGAGCTCATCGACATCCATCGCGTCTCGCCCGAAGGCATGGGACCTCACGTGCAGCACCTCCATGGCTTGATCGAGCAGCACGTCGCCGAGACCGGCAGCGTCTGGGGCGAGCAGCTGCTCGCGGACTTCCGCAGCTACGTCGGCCGGTTCTGGGTCGTCAAGCCGAAGGCCGCCGCGATCGGTTCGCTGCTCGAGAACCTGCGTCGCGCGGCCTGACGCGACGACGACCGATGGGAACCCCCTCGATGGCCGACAAGCACCTGCAATTCCTCGAAGTGCCGCGCCGGGATCCGGACAAACTCCCAGTCGAGGAGCGCGCGCGACGATTCCGCGAGATCTACGCGCCCTACCCGGCGGAGGAGGCCGCGCAGCAGGCCGGCCGCTGTCTCGGCTGCGGCAACCCGTTCTGCGAGTGGAAGTGCCCGGTGCACAACTACATCCCGAACTGGCTCACGTTGATCGCCGACGGGAAGCTGTTCGAGGCCGCGGAGCTGTCGCATCAGACCAATTCGCTGCCCGAGATGTGCGGGCGGATCTGCCCGCAGGACCGCCTGTGCGAAGGCGCCTGCACGCTGAACGACGGCCTCGGCGCGGTGTCGATCGGCGCGATCGAGCGGTACATCACCGACGAGGCCTTGAAGCGCGGCTGGAAGCCCGATCTGTCGCGGGTCAAACCGACCGGCAAGCGCGTCGCCGTGGTC
>JAKBCG010000370.1 GCA_021808035.1 Pseudomonadota bacterium | reverse complement strand
ACCAGCTCAACGACGAGATCCTCTCGGTGTTGACGGAGCGCGCGTCCGATCCCGGCACGCAGGGCTTCGTGATCACCGGCTACGGGTCGCGCGCGTTCTGCGCCGGCGCGGACATCGGCCGCTTTCCGTCGCTGCTCGGCGATGCGGCGGCGTCACGCGACTACGCGCGCGCGTGTTCGCGGCTGCTGGTCGCGCTCGATCGGGCGGCCAAACCGGTCGTCGCCGCGTTGAACGGCCTCGCGCTCGGTGGCGGGCTCGAACTCGCGCTGCGTTGTCACGCGATCGTCGGGATTCGCGGCGCGAAGCTGCAGTTTCCGGAGATCGGACTCGGCATCGTTCCGGGCATCGGCGGTCTCGCGGTGCCGTACCGGCGCTGGCCGCAGGCGGCGGAGCTATTTCACCGGATGTTGCGTCGCGCGGAGCGCATCGACGCCGAGACCGCGGCGCGCCATGGGGTGATGGAGCTGTGCGAAGATCCCGCCGAGCTGATCCCGACCGCGATCGCCATGGTAGGCGCCCTCGTCGGACGGGTGCCGGCGCCGGTGGACGGCCCCGTGTGCATCGCCGCGCCGGCAGCGGCGCCGGCGGTCGGCGCCGACGGCGCGCCGCTCAGCGCCGTGGTGCGTGCGATCGTCGACGAGGCGATCGTCGCGGCCGCGGCCGCGACGTCCTGGACCGACGCGCTCGAGGTTGGCTATGCGGCGTTCGGCGCGAGCGCGTGCACCGCGGCCGCCCGTGAGGGGATCAGCGCGTTCGCGGAGCGGCGCACGCCGGATTTCGCGAAGACCGGCTGAGCGCGCCGCTCAGCAACGCGCGGCGTCGACGCGGATCACGACCGCCATCGCCGAATCGCCGGCCGCGCATCCCGTGAACAGGCCGAGGCCGCCGCCGCGCTCGACGAGGATCTCGATGAGCTCGATCGTCGATCGAAGGCCGGTCGGCGCGTTCGGGTGACCATAGACCAGGGAGCAGCCGCGCGCGTTCATCGTATGAGGGTCCGCGCCCGTCGCCTGCGCGAACGCGAGGTCGTTCACGACGAACGGGTTGTGGGTGTTGATCGCGGCGAGATCGCCGATCCCGACGCCCGCGGCTGCGAGCGCCCGTTCGGCCGCGGCGATAGGCGCCTCCGGCATGTACGCGATCTCGGCCCGCGACTGGCCGAAACCGCGGATCTCGATCGACACCGCGGGGTCCGCGGAGAGCTCGCGCGCGCGCTCGGGGCTCGTGACGACGATCGCGGCGCTGCCGTCCGCGGGGTGGGTCTGTCCGCCGAAGGTCACCGTGCCGCCCTCGAGCACCGGCTTCAGGGCGGCGAGTCCTTCGGCCGTGGAGAACCGGATGCCGTCGTCGCCGTCGAGCGTCGACTGCACCTTGCGCAGGCGGGCGTCGGGCACCGGAAACGGGATCGTGAGGTAGCCCTTCTGGAACCGACGATCGTCCGCGAGCGCGTCGCGGTACTGTGCCTCGCGGTGCAGGACCAGCTCGTTCTGGCGCGCCGTGTCGATCGCAAAGCGGCGCGCGACGTTCTCCGCGGTCTGCACCATCGAGTGCCCGCCGAGCGGATCGCAGGCCATGTTCTCGAGAATGAAGTCTTCCGCCTCGCCGGTGCCGCCCATTCCGGCCGGGTTCGGGTAGTAGATGTGGGGCCCGTTCGAGGTGCGGTCACAGGCGATCGCGAGCGCGACCTGCGCCTCGCCGGTCGATACCTCGCGCGCGACCGTCGACAGCGCGCGGACGCTGGTCGCGCAGGCCTGGGACACGGTCGGGCCGGCGACGCGGCCCGCGCCGATCAGTCCCATCAACCACGGCAGCCCGTAGAACCCGTTGCGCTCGGGGCGGGTCATTCCGAGCACGCCGAAGTCGAACACGCCGGGATCGATCTGCCGGCGGGCGAGCTCCGCTCGTGCGACGTGCGCCGCGAAGCGCAGGCTGTGCAGGTGGGCGAACGCGCCTTGCCAACGCGCGAACGGCGTCGACCAGTAAGCGCGGTAGGGAATCGACGCACGCAGCGACATGGTCACTCTCCGCTCGGGTGGATGGGGGTCAGTGCGGCGTCCAGGCCCGGTCCGTTCAGAGGATCACCCCGTCGCGCGCCCAGTCGTCGACCTCCCGGGCCTCGCAGCCGGCTTCTGCGAGCAGCCGACGGGTGTCGGCGCCGTACTTCGGCGGGAACGCGAAATGGCGCCGCGCGCCGGGTGCGTCGACCGGGAGCGGCTGCATGCGCATCGAGCGGCCGTCCGGGAGCGTCGTCGTCGTCAGCCGCTCGCGCAGCGACGCGAGCTCGCGAACCGCCGGCAGGTCGAGGATCTTCGTCGCCGGGAGCGTCGCCGCGCGGAACTGCGCGAGCAGTTCCTCCGACGCGCGCGTGCCCGTGATCGCGCCGAGCTCGCGATAGATCGCCTCACGCTCGCGATGCCGGCCTTCGTTCGTCGCCCGGGCCGCGCTCGCGATCCCCTCGAACCCGGGGATCGCGGTCAACCGGCGCCACTGCAGGTCCGAGCCGATCGCGAGGTACACGAAGCCGTCGCGCGCCGGATAGACGTTGGTCGGGATGAACTTTCGATGGGCGTTGCCGGACCGGGTCCAGTCCGCCGGGGCCGCGTTGCAGTCGAGCAGCGGCAGGACCGTGATCAGCCAGGACGCCGCGGCCTGCATCATCGACACGTGGATCTCGCGTCCCTGGCCGGTGCTCGCTCGTTCCAGCAGCGCGAGCAGTACGCCCGCGTAGAGCTCGTCACCGGCTTTCAGGTCGACGACCGGGACGCCCATCAGCGTCGGCGGTCCGTGCGGATCACCGGTCAGCGCCATGTAGCCGCACATCGCCTGGATCACCGGATCGTATCCCGGCGTGTCC
>JAKBCG010000369.1 GCA_021808035.1 Pseudomonadota bacterium | reverse complement strand
ATCAACACCTACCCCGGCAAGAAGAAGCTCATCCTGAGCGGGTTCCACGAGGCGGCGCTCGCCGCCTTCGGAATCCAGCATCACCTGTATCCGGAGAAGCGCCAATTCCTGCAGTACACGACGACGAGCCCGATCATGCAGAAGCGGCTCGGCGTCGATGGCGGCGAACCGGCCTGAACGCGCGATGAACCGGCTGCTCGAAGATCTGTTGAAGGTGATGACGCTCGAGCGGCTGGAGCTCGACCTGTTCCGCGGCGAGAGTCGCGACATCGGCAGTCCACAGGTGTTCGGCGGTCAGGTGCTCGGGCAAGCCCTGACCGCCGCGGCTGCGACCGTTGACGGCGCGCGACGCGCACACTCGCTGCACGCGTACTTCCTGCGGCGGGGTGATTTCAACGCGCCGATCGTCTACGAGGTGGATCGGGCCCGCGACGGCAATCACTTTGCGACCCGCCGGGTCGTCGCGATCCAGCACGGCGAGCAGATCTTCAACCTGTCCGCGTCATTCCAGTCCGCCGAGGACGGCTTCGACCACCAGAGCCCGATGCCGTCCGTGCCCCCGCCGGAGGCGCTGCCGAATCCTGAAGCCCAGCTGCGCGAACTGCTCGAGAGACTGCCGGCGCACCAGCGCCGCCGCCTCGAACAGAAGCGGCCGTTCGAGTTCCGCTTCGTCGAACCGATGGAATTGCCGGATCCGCCGAAGCGGCCCGCGCGACGGCACGTGTGGTTCCGCGCGATCGACCGCCTCCCGGACGACGAAGCGCTGCACCGGTCGCTGCTCGCCTATGTGTCCGACTACCATCTGCTCGATACGGCGGCGATGCCGCACGGCGTGTCGTTCGCGTCCGATCGCATCTTGATGGCGAGCGTGGACCACGCGATGTGGTTCCATCGTCCGGTGCGCGTCGACGAGTGGTTGCTGTTCGCGACCGACAGCCCGAGCGCGTCCGGTGCGCGCGGCTTCGCGCGGGGCCAGATCTTTGCGACCGATGGTCGACTGGTCGCGAGCGCCTGCCAGGAGGGCCTGATCCGCCCGATCCAGCCATGATCCGCGCCGTGCTCGTCATCCTGGTGGTCATCGGTGCGCTGGTCGGCGGACTTCTCACGCTGCGTGCCAGCACCCGGCTCGGGATGCCGGGCGAGGACGTGATCGAGCGTGCTAAGCGACGCGAACTCGCGCGCCGCGCGCACGACGGCGACGACGAGGACCGCGGGGGCGAGGCCCCTTAACTCACGGGTCCGGAACGCGGGCTCGGTTCCGCCGCCCGCAGCACCTGCTCGGCTTCCCACACCTCGCGCGGCAGCACGTAGAGGTGGCAGTCCCACCATCGGTTCTTCGCGCGACGGTGTTTGCGATACACCGCCTCCCAGCGCATCCCGAGTTTCTCGAGCACGCGGATCGATGCGCGGTTGCCGACGTCGACGGTCGAGATCACGCGCGACGCGCGCAGTTCGAGGAAGGCGCCTTCGGCGAGCGAGCGTGCGATCTCGGTCGCGTAACCCCGCCCCCAGTGCGCGGCGCTCAGCATGTAGCCGAGGTCGAATACGCCGCGCTCGACCCGCGACAGGTCGCATGCGCCGATCACCCGTTCGGAGTCGCGCTCCACGACCGCGAGTTCGAACCGGCTCCGCGGAGTCTCGCGCTGGGAGGCGAGGAGTCCGTCGAGATACTCGGCCGTGCGCTCGGCGTCGCGCGGGCCGAAGAACAGGTAGCGGGTCACGCGCGGGTCGGACGAATACGCGAGGATCCCGTCGAAGTCATCCCGGGTGAAATCGCGCAGCTCGAGCCGCGGCGTATACCTCGGCAGCGTCAGGCGGCGCATCGCCGCGAGGGACCGCTCAACGCAGCACCTTGCCGGGATTCATGATCCCCTTCGGATCGAGCGCGCGCTTCAGCGTCCGCATCACCTCGATCTCGACCGGATCGGTACGCCGCTCGAGCTCCTCGACCTTGAGCCGCCCGATCCCGTGCTCGGCGCTGAACGAGCCGCCGAGGCTTGCCGTCAAGTCGAACATCGCCGCCTGCAGCGGCGCCTGCCGTGCGAGGAATGCGGCGCGGTCGGTTCCAGGCTTCTGGCTCACGTTGAAATGCAGGTTGCCGTCGCCGACGTGGCCGTAGGCAATCGTCTCGCCGTCGGGGGCGACGCGTCCGACAATCGCGGTGCCGAGGTCGATCAGCCGCGGTATCGCGGACACCGGCACCGACAGGTCGTGCTTGAGGCTCGCACCGTGGCGGCGTTGGGCTTCCGGCACCGACTCGCGCAGTTTCCAGAACGCCTGCGCCTGTGTCGCCGAGGTCGCGAGCACCGCGCCCGAGACGGTCGCCGTACCGGTCGCGACCGCGAGCGCCTCCCCGAGGCGCATCGTCGGGTCGGTGACCGCGCGGCTCGCGCCGATCTCGACGAGCACGAACCACGGCGCCGCGTCGTCGGCGAGCGGGTTCGCCACGCCGTCGACGTGACGCACGGTCAGCTCGACCGCGCGCCGCGGCAGCAACTCGAAACTCGAGACCGCTTCGCCGAAATCCCCGCGAAGTCGCATCAGCAGATCGAGCGCCGCGGCCGGCGACGGCACGCCGACGAGCGCGGTCGCGGTGTCCGCCGGCAACACGAACAATTTTAGCGCTGCGGCGGTGATCACCCCGAGGGTGCCCTCGGCGCCGATGAACAGCGATTTCCAGTCGTATCCGGTGTTGTCCTTGCGCAGCGGATGCAGCGAGCGCAGGATCCGGCCGCTGGCGAGCACGACCTCGAGACCGAGCGTCAAGTCGCGCATCATCCCGTAGCGCAGGACGGCGGTGCCGCCCGCGTTCGTCGACAGGTTGCCGCCGATTTGCGCGCTGCCTTCCGATCCGA
>JAKBCG010000368.1 GCA_021808035.1 Pseudomonadota bacterium | reverse complement strand
CTCGCCACCTGCGCGGCGATGGCCGCGTCGCTCGCGATCTGCCTCGCGGCGTTCCTCGGCGTGCTGCACCTGCTGCCGCTCGAGCGGCTCGGGATGCGCAGCGATTTCGGACCCTGGATGGCGATCGAATTCTTCGCGATCTGCACCCCGTTCGTGCCGCTCGGCGCGGCGCTGATGACCTTCGTCGCATCGTTCACACGCAGCTATCGAGAAGCGCAGAGCTACGTCGCCGCGGTGCTGCTGGTGCCGACGCTGCCGATCGCATTCGCGAGCATCTATTCGCTGCGCGCGAGCCCGGCCTGGATGTTCGTGCCGTCGCTGAGCCAGCACCTGCTGATGACGAGCCTGCTCGAGGGCCGGCCGATCGCCGCGATCGACGCGCTGGTGTCCGCCGGTTCGTCGGTCCTCGTGGCGCTCGTGCTGTTCGGCTTCACGCAGCGCCAGTGGCGCCGCGAGACGATGCTGGGCTGACCCGCGACGCCGACCCGCTCGTCACGTGGCCGCGGCCGACTTTGGGGGAAACCCCTTACGCGGGTTCAGGGGCGGGACCGACTGGGCAGGCGGACCGATAATTGCTATAACATGACATAATTCGGAAAACTATGATCCTTTCGACACTTTGAGGATGTCGACAAGACGGGGGATGACGAGATGCGCGAGCCGGTTCTAGCGCGGATTCGCCTCACGTTCGGCCTCACGCTGATTGCGGCCTCCGCCGCAGTCATGCTCTGGCTGCTATGGCGGTATCCGATCGTGACGGCGCTCGCCGCGGTAGCGTTGATCGGCTTGCTCGGCGTGCTCGCCCGCGTGGCGAAATGCGGCGACGCCGAGGCACTACCGGGCGCTTCGACCAGCGACTGAGCGACCGCCGATCCGGCGGAAGGCCGCTGCGAAACCGGCTTTGCCGCCGGGGTCCGCGACTCGCGCTCCTGAAAATCCGGGATCGAATCACATGGATTCGGAGCCCCGGCTATTTTCCGATGCAGAAATTGCGAAAGATCTCGCCGAGCAGGTCTTCGCTCGTGAACTCACCGGTGATTTCGCCGAGCGCGGCCTGCACGCATCGCAATTCCTCGGCGACGAGCTCGGGCGCACCGATGTCACGGCGCACGCGCTCCGCATCGCCGAGATGGGCGTCGGCGCGCTCGAGCGCCTCGAGATGCCGGCGACGTGCGCTCACCACGGACGCTTCGGACGATTGCTCGCCCGCGCTCGCGCGCAGCCGTGCCCGCAACCGATCGACGCCGGCACCGGTGCGGGCGCTCAGCTCGATGCAGTCCGGCAGGACCGGTACGGGCGCGCTTGGAAATGGCGCGCCGGGCGAGTTGGGCCGTCGCGTCGCGGCGCGCGCATCGACCCCGATCAGGTCGATCTTGTTGAGCACGATCGTCAAAGGCACGCCGGGGGCGAGCGCCGCCATCTCGGTGCCGAGCGCGCCGCGATCCGGATCCTCGTGGGCCGCGTCGACGACGTAGAGCACGAGGTCGGCGCGGGCGATCGCGGCGCGGGCACGGCGGATGCCCTCGGCCTCGATCGCATCGCCGGCAATGCGCAAACCGGCCGTATCGACGAGGTGCAGCGGAACGCCACCCTCGAGCACCGAGTGGCGCAACAGGTCGCGGGTGGTCCCGGGCACGTCGGTCACGATCGCGACCTCGTCGCCGGCGAGGCGATTCATCAGGCTCGACTTGCCGGCGTTCGGTTTGCCGGCGATCACGACGGTGAGGCCTTCGACGAGGCGCACGCCGCGCTGCGCGTCGTTGCGCAACGCCTCGATCGCCGCCCGCAGGCGCGCGAGCCCCGTCGCGACTTCACCGTCGTCGAGCATCGGCACCTCTTCGTCCGGGAAGTCGATCGCGGCCTCGACCCGTACCCGTAACGCGGTGAGCTCGGCCTGCAGAGCGTGCACGCGCGCCGACAGCGCGCCCTGCATCGATCGCACCGCCGCGCGGGCTGCCGCGATCGACGCCGCATCGATGAGGTCCGCGACCCCCTCGGCCTGCGCGATGTCGATCTTGCCGTTCAGGAACGCGCGCTCACTGAACTCACCGGGCCGCGCCGGCCGGCAGCCGAGCGCGATGCAGCGCTGCACGAGGGCATCGAGCACGACCGGGCCGCCGTGTGCGTGCAGCTCGAGCGAGTCTTCCCCCGTGAACGAATGCGGGGCGGGGAAATGGAGCGCGAGACCCGCATCGATCGCGGCGCCGTCGGCATCTCGAAACGTCGCGAGCGTCGCGTACCGCGGCCGGGGACGGTGGCCGAGCAGCGCGTCCGCGATCCGCGCGGCGGCGGGCCCGGAGATCCGCACGACGCCGATCGCGCCGCGCCCGGGCGGCGTCGCAATCGCGACGATCGTGTCGAGCTCGCTCATCGGCCGGGACACCGCGGCGCACCGCACCGCGGGTTGGGCCGCTCGCTCACTCGCGCTTGCGCGACTCGCGCAGCACGACCTGGTTGATTCGCCATTGCTGCGCGATCGACAGCAGGGTGTTGGTGAGCCAATAGAGCACGAGACCCGCCGGGAACCAGGCCATCGTCGCGGTCATCACGAGCGGCATGAACTGCATCACCTTCGCCTGGGTCGGATCCGGCGGCGCCGGGTTCAGCTTGAACTGCGCGAACATCGCGCCGCCGAGCAGCAGCGGCAACACGAAGTACGGGTCACGCACCGACAAATCGTTGATCCAGAGCAGGAACGGCGCCTGGCGCATCTCGACGCTCTCGACCAGCACCCAGTAGAACGAGATGAAGAACGGGATCTGCACGACCATCGGCAGGCAGCCGGCGAGCGGATTCACCTTCTCCTTCTTGTACAGCTCCATCATCGCGCGGCCGAGCTTCTCGCGGTCGTCCTTGTACGTC
>JAKBCG010000367.1 GCA_021808035.1 Pseudomonadota bacterium | reverse complement strand
GGTGATGTGGAATGCGCGGGCGGCCGGCCTCGCGAAGCTCTGGGTCTGGGCCGTGCCGTGCCTGCTGCTGTTCGCGGTGCTGGGATGGGTGCGCTGGCGTCGCGACCGGCACGTGCGCTTGCTGGCGTGGTCGGCGCTCGCGACGTTCCTGGGCTATTTCTTCGTCGTGTTCGATCAGGGTCACGGCTGGGGGAATCGATACTTCCATTCCGCGTGGGGTGTCCTGCCGATCCTCGCGGCGGCTGCGCTCGCGGGCGGGGCGTCACCCGAGCGCGAGCGGCTCACGGCGTTCGCCGGCGCGGCGGCGGTGTTGAGCCTGCTGTTGCTGGTGCCTTACCAGCTGTACGAGATCGATCACTTCATCGGCCGTCATCTCGCGCAGATCCCCGCGCCGAAGCGCCCGGGCAACGACGTGTTCTTCGTGAACCCGGCAGGGGGCTTCTACGTCGGCGACATGATCCAGAACGACCCCGAGTTGCGCGATCCGGATCTGCGGATGTTCAGCTATGGGCCGCGGCGCGACGCCGCGCTCGTCCGGCGGCTCTGGCCGGATGCGGTCGAGGTCGATTGGGGCCCTTATGGGGAGGAATGGAACCTCGGGCCCGTCGATCGACGCGTCCGGATACCGGGCGCACGGTCGCGGCGATTCGTGTTCCCGCCCAAGCTGCCCCCAAACCCCGTGCGGCCGGCGACGGTCACTCCGCCTCGATGAAGCCGAGCAGGAAGCCGCCGAACAGGATCTGCGTGCCGATCGCGAGCGTCGTCACCGACGGGATCGTGATCCGCATCATCTGACTCGGGATCAGCGGGCCGAACGACTGCTCGCCCCAGCGCACCACCGCATAGGCGGCACCCGCGAGCCCGGCGAGCACCAGCGCGGCGCCGAGTGCGATCGAGCCTTCGAGCGACGCGAGCCGCAGGAGCGTCTCCGGCAGGCCGTGGTCGACGCGCAGGTTCAGCTTGCGTGCGAGTGCCTCGGCGAACAGGCCGAAAAAGCTCACCTGGACCCCGACGAGCGCGGCGATCGCGAAATACAGCAAGCCGTTGATGTCGAGCGTGAACACGCCGGGGATCGGGATCGAGCGGAACGTGAGCACGGACGCGAGGACGAGGCCGACCACCGTGAGCGCGAGGCCGGGGTACAGGAACAGCCACCGTGGGCTGCGCAGCAACATGAAGCGAAGGTGCCGCCAACCGTCCCGCCAGGGCCGAAGGTGCGGCGGTCGGCCGCGGCCGTCGGGGCTCAGCGTGGTCGGTACCTCGCTGATCCTGAGTCCCGCGAGCGTCGCCTTCACGACCATCTCGCTCGCGAATTCCATCCCCGCCGCGCGCAGGTCCAGCGCGAGAATCGCGCGCCGGTCGAAACCGCGGATCCCGCAGTGGAAGTCGCCCACCGGCGCCGCGAACAGCCAGCGTCCGATGAACGAGAGCACGGGATTGCCGAGATAGCGGTTCAGCGTCGGCATCGCGCCCGGACGGATCCCGCCGGCGAATCGATTGCCCATCACCAGCGCGTCGCCTGCGCGCAGGCGCGCGACGAACCCGTCGAGCTGGGTGAAATCGTAGGAGTCGTCCGCGTCGCCCATGATCACGTAGCGGCCGCGGGCGGCCTGGATCCCGCCGGTCAGCGCCGCGCCATAGCCCTTGCGACCAACCGGGACGACACGCGCGCCGGCCGCTGCCGCGATCTCGCGCGAGCCGTCGGTCGAGCCGTTGTCGGCGACCAGTACTTCGCCCGCGATTCCCGCGCGCTCGAGGTACGCCCGCGCCTTCGCGACGCAGCGTCCGACGGTCTGCGCTTCGTTCAGGCAGGGCATCAGCACGGTGAGCTCGAGGTCTTCGGACAAGGGGTCCGTGGTCATTCGATGCCGAGCTTCTTGATCCGGTAGCGCAACGCGCGGAACGACATTCCGAGCGCCTTCGCGGCCGCGGTCTTGTTGTAACGCGCCTGCTCGAGGGCCTTGACGATCGCCTCGCGTTCGATGTCCTCGAGGTGGTCGCCGAGCGGCGCGGTGTCGGTGCCGAGCGCCGGGGTGCCGAGCGCCGGGGTGCCGTTCGCGGCGGCGCCGCCACCGGCGGCCACGCCCGGGCGCAACTGGATGTCCTCGACGCCGATCTCGCCCGTCGTCGACAGCGTGACTGCGCGCTCGAGGATGTTCTCGAGTTCGCGCACGTTACCCGGAAAGGCGTAGGTCTGGAGCGCGCGGCGCGCCGCATCCGCGAGCCGCGGCGGGTCGATCTTCAGCCGCCGGCCGAGGCGGCGCAGGATCGCCTCGGCGAGCTCGGGGATGTCCTCGGGGCGCTCGCGCAAGCTCGGCACGCGCAACTCGATCACGTTGACCCGGTAGTACAGGTCTTCGCGAAACCGGCCCTCCGCGACCGCCTGCGCGAGGTGTTTGTGGGTCGCGGACAGGACCCGGACGTCGACCGGGACCTCGCGCTGCTCGCCGACCGGACGCACGCGCTTCTCCTGGATCACGCGCAGGAGCTTCACCTGCATGTGCAGCGGCAGATCCGCGATCTCGTCGAGGAACAGCGTGCCGCCCTCGGCCGACGGGATCAGCCCCTGCTTGTCCGCGACCGCGCCGGTGAAGCTGCCGCGTTTGTGGCCGAACAGCTCGCTCTCCATCAGTTCGGTCGGGATCGCGCCGCAGTTCACCGGCACGAACGGGCCGTCGCGGCGCGGGCCGGATTCGTGGATCAGCTTTGCAACCAGTTCCTTGCCGGTGCCGGACTCCCCGCAGATGTGCACCGGCGCCTGGCTGCGGGCGACGCGGGCGATCATCTCCCGCAGCGCCTGGATCGAGTGCGACTCGCCGAGGAGACGTGGGCCGAAGACGCCGGTGTCGGCATCGCTCCCCGAGA
>JAKBCG010000366.1 GCA_021808035.1 Pseudomonadota bacterium | reverse complement strand
GCGTCTCGCGGCGCTTCGACGAGCCGGCGAGCGCCGAGCCTGTCGCCAGCGCGATCCAGCTCAGCGTGATCGCGAAGAACACGATCATCAGTCCCTGCAACCAGGTCATCTGCGCGACGCTCACGACCTGCAGCATCTGATGGACGCCGTAGCCCGCAATCGCGAGCGTCGTGCAGATCAGGATGATTCGTGCGTTCAAGATCGCCGCGCTCGGCCACGGACCGCGCTCGCCGCGCAGCGGCCTGCGGTCCAGGTCCTGCTCCGGCATCGAGAGCGGAGCCTCGGGCGGCATCCCGCCGACGGGGACGGGCGGCGATTCCTCGCTCGCGGCGTTCAACGCGCCGTCCATCGGTAGAGCCAGGTCTCGGCGACCGGGCGACCGGCGCGAGTGACCTGGAGACGCAATTCACTGAGTTCCCGGCGTTTCGGTCCGAACTCGAAAGTCGCCCTGAATCCGCGGATTGCCGGGTTCGGCACCAGCCGCATGTCGGATACCGTGCCGGTCGACGCGCTCACCGCGACGCGCAGGCCCGCGATGGAACTGCCGGCGCCCGCGAAGTCGATCGCGAAGAAGCGTCGCTTGCCGTCGGCGCGCGCCCCGGAGCGTGTCGCGATCACCTCGCCGAAGCCCTTCGGAAGGGGTGGGTCCGCGAGCCAGCTCAGGCGGTATTCGAAATGCGCCGGGTGACCGGGCCGCAAGGGCTCGCTCGGACGGAAGAACGCGACGATGTTGTCGTTGGTCGAACGGGCCGACGGGATCTCGATCAGTTCGACCGCACCCTGGCCGAAACCGCGTCCGGGCACGACCCAGGCGCTCGGCCGCAATTCGTAATGGGCCTGCAGGTCCTCGAAATCACAGAGCCGCCGCGCGCGCTGGACGAGCCCGAACCCGCGCGGGGCCTCGGTGGTGAACGACGAGATCTGCAGCTTCGCCGGGTTCGCGAGCGGCCGCCACACGTGCTCGCCGACGTTCGTCGTGATCGCGAGACCGTCGCTGTCCGCAACCGCCGGACGGTAGTCGTCGCGCAATCCACGGTCGCTGGAATCGAACATGAACATCGAGGTGAGCGGGGCGATGCCGACCGCGTGTATCACGCGTCGCGGGAACAGCGTCAGCTCGACGTCCATCGCGGTCACGACCCCGGGCGTGACGACGAACCGGTAGGCGCCGGTGGCCGACCGGCTTTCGAGGAGCGCGTAGACCACGATCGTGCGGGCTCGCGGCCGCGGCCGCTCGATCCAGAAGCGCGTGAACGCCGGAAATTCCTCGCCCGAAGGCTCCGCGGTGTCGATCGCGAGCCCGCGCGCCGACAGGCCGAAAACCTCGCCGCGAGCGATCGCGCGGAAGTCGCTCGCGCCCTGGAACTGCAGGAAATCGTCCCAGCGGCGCCACGAACTCAGATGGCCTTGCAGGCGGAAACCGGACAGCGGCAGGTCCCGATCGGGCCGGATCGGGGGCGGGACCCCGGGAAAGCGGAACATCGCCGGGGTTGCAGCCACGGTGCGCACGTGGTCGCCGTCGATCACCGAAACGTTCACCGCGGTCCGGAAATTGAATCCGACCAGGAGCGGCGTCAGTCGAAATGCGACCGGTGCCTCCCCCCAGACGCCGGCGCGCGGGTCGAATTCGATGTCGCGATATTGCGCGGCGTCGAGACGCTCGAGCCACGCCGGCACGCGCTCGGGCGGCAGGGTGTACCGGCTCGACGCCAGTTGCCGGGCGATCGCGACCACCGAATCGAAGGAAAAGGCCAGCGGTCGCCCCGGGCGAGCGGGTGCGAACCCGTTCGACGGGGGTGACAGCAGCGCGAGCAGCGCGAGCACCCCGAACGATCTGGCCAATGAAACGCGCATGATCCCCATTGACGTCCGTGACGACGAGCGGCTCGCGCCGCCGCGCGCGGCGTGACTCACAACGATGGTCAATGGCGGCACGCCTGTCAACGGGCCGCATCGCCGTCGACGCTATGTTAGCGTGCATGGATGATCCTCGCCGAATCGCCAAGCGCCGCCGCGGTGCTGATGGTTCGCCCGGCCTGCTTCGGCTTCAACCCCGAGACGGCCGCGAGCAACGCGTTCCAGCGACCGCCGTCCGCGGACCCGGCCGGGCCGCGCGCGGCCGCGCTCGCGGAATTCGATGCCGCGGTGTCGGCGCTGCGGCACGCCGGCGTCGAGGTGTTCGTCGCCGAAGACACCCCCGAACCGCCGAAGCCGGATGCGGTCTTTCCGAACAACTGGGTCAGCTTCCACCGCGACGGGCGGATCGTGCTCTACCCGATGCAGGCGCCGAGCCGCCGCGCCGAGCGGCGCGAGGCGCTGATCGAGGACCTCGCGCGCACCGGCGGCTTTCGCGTGTCCGGCACCGAGGATCTGAGCTACCGCGAGGCGGAAGGGAAATTCCTCGAAGGTACCGGCAGCCTCGTGCTCGATCGGTCCGCGCGCGTCGCGTACGCCTGCCTATCGCCGCGAACCGATCTCGACGTGCTCGGCGAGTTCGCGCAGCGCCTGGATTACGACCCGGTGGCGTTCGAGGCGTTCGATCAGCGGGGCCGGCCGGTCTATCACACGAACGTGCTGATGGCCGTCGGTTCCCGGTTCGCGGTCGTCTGTGCCGAGGCGATCGCGGACTCCCGGCAGCGCGCCGAAGTGCTGTCGCGATTGTCGGGAACCGGGCACGATATCGTCGAGATCACCCTGGCGCAAATGGCGTCGTTCGCGGGCAATTGCCTCGAATTGTCGCCGCCCGCGGGCCGGGTCATCGTGATGTCGGACACCGCCTGGGATTCGCTGCAGGGCGCGCAACGCGAGCTGCTCGAGCGCCAGGGCCGCGTGCTGCGGGTCGCGATCCCGACGATCGAGAGCGTCGGCGGCGGC
>JAKBCG010000365.1 GCA_021808035.1 Pseudomonadota bacterium | reverse complement strand
CGGTGATCGATCCGGGTGGCGATCTCGACCGGATCCTCGCCGCGGTCGATGAGCGCGGGTTGAAGCTGCAATCGATCCTGCTGACGCACGCCCATCTCGACCATGCCTCGGGCACCGCCGAGCTCGCGGAGCGGCTTGAGTTGCCGATCGTCGGCCCGCATGTCGGCGACCGGTTCTGGATCGACGCGTTGCCGGAGCAGTCCCGAACCTACGGCTTCCCGCCGGCGCGCGCGTTCGTGCCAGATCGATGGCTCGTCGATGGGGACGAGGTCACGGTCGGTGGGGAGACCTTCGCGGTGCTGCACTGCCCCGGACACACCCCGGGGCACGTGGTGTACTTCCACGCAGGCGAGCGCCTCGCGTTCGTCGGCGACGTGCTGTTCGCCGGGTCCATCGGGCGGACCGACTTTCCGGGCGGCGACCATGCGACGTTGATCCGCTCGATCCGCGAGAAACTCTTTCCGCTCGGCGACGACGTGCGTTTCGTCCCCGGTCACGGTCCCACCTCGACTTTCGGACGCGAGCGGCGGGACAACCCGTACGTCGCCGATCGGCTGTTCGAGCGATCGGCGGCGAAGAGCTAGCCCGAAAGCGCGGCGGGCGGGCGCTTGCCAACCGGCGCTGCGCGTGCTACCAAGCGTCCATGAACACGCTCGCGATCTCGATCGGATCGAACGTCGCGCTCGGAATCGTGCTGCTCGCGGTGCTGTACCGACGCAGGGGCCCCGATGAGGTGCGTCTCGCCGACCCGGTCGACGCGTTGCGGCACTATCGTTCTGTCGACCCCGCGGCGCAGGGTCGTGCGCTGCTCGCATCGGACGGCCGGGCGGCGCTGCTCGAGCTCGACGACGGCCGTCTAGGCCTCGTCGAGCGACGAGGGCGACGTTGGGCGGCTCGCGAACTCCAGGCGGTTGAGATCGCCGGCATCGCAGCGGCCGACGACGGCATGATCACCTTGCGTTTCGCGGATTTCGGCTGGCCGCGCGCCCGAGTCAGGATCGAAGATCCGGCGCTGCGGCGCCGCTGGCTCGATCGGCTCGACGCCCTGCGTGCGGGCGCGGTCGCCGGGTCGAGCGTTCGACGGGAGGCCCACGATGCCTGATCCGATCTACATGGAAGCGGCGCTGCTCGTGCAGTTGGCGTTGTTGTTCCTGATCCCGCTCGAAGCGGCGCTCGCGGCAGCCGGGAAGATCAAGGGCGAGTACGAGCTGCGCGACACCCTCGCGAACATCGGGGTCAGCGTCGGGAGCCTGTTCTTCTGGGGGACGCTCGGCTGGATGTACTACGGCGGCGTGCTCTATGCCTACGCTCATCGGCTCTACGACATCCCGTTCACCGGGTGGTCGTTCGCGGTCGCGTTCGTGCTCGAGGACCTGCGCTACTACTGGTTCCATCGGATCAGCCATCGGTCACGCTGGTTCTGGGCCTCGCACGTCGTGCATCACTCGAGCCAGCACTACAACCTGTCGACGAACCTGCGGCAGAGCTGGACCTCGCAGTTCAGCGGCTTGACCTTGCTCGGAATCCCGCTCGCGTTCATCGGATTCAATCCCGCGCTCGTCGCGCTCGCGTTCACGATCAACCTGCTCTATCAGTTCTGGATCCACACCGAGTCGATCGACAAGATGCCGCGCTGGTTCGAATGGCTCCTGAACACCCCGTCCCATCATCGCGTGCACCACGCGAGCAACCCACGGTATCTCGACGCGAACTACACCGGGGTGTTCATGATCTGGGATCGGATCTTCGGATCATTCGTCGCGGAGCGCGCGGACGAGCCGCCGCGCTACGGGATCGTGAAAAACCTCGGCACCTTCAATCCCGTGCGAATCGCATTGCACGAGTATTACGCGATCGCGCGGGACCTCATGCGGCGGGATCTGACCGTCTGGCAAAGAATAGGGTACTTTTTCGGTCCGCCCGGCTGGAGCCACGATGGCAGCCGCGCGACGACCACCGAGTTACGCGCCGCGGCCGCCGCGTCCGTGCCGGCTCAATCGAGGTCGGCGGCGAGCGACCTCGCCGACTCCGCACCGACCGTGACCGAGTACCGGTATTCCGGGTGATCGATCCCGATCTCGATCGCGGCGCCGGCCTTCGCGGCCGCGCAGGCGCGGGGTGAGAGTTCGAATCGCAGGAAGTGCACCGCCGAGGTCTTCTCCTCGTTCTCCCGCTCGAGATCCTCGTCGGCGATCGCGAACGCGCGCTCGCCGCCGACGCTGACCCAGCAGCGCCGCTCGATGCCCTTGAGTTTCCCGAGGGCGACGCGTCGATCGTCGACGTCCGGGTATTCGATCAGTAGCGTTGCCTTCCAGTTCGAGCCATCGGGGATCAGCGGGTTGTAGCTGTCGAGTTCCTCTTGAATGCCTTCGGCCTCGAAGATCCGTTCGGCGCGCAGCATTTCCTGGATCTGGTACTGGACCGTGAGACGGTCCTCGAAGCACCAAGTCGTGTGCGGCCCAACCGAGAGGTTGCGCAGTCGCTTGTGGGCGAGCACGCGCTCGCGGAACGCCGCGCGCTCGCGCGCGTAAGTCTCGAGCGTCATCAGGTCGGCGCGCGTGAGTCGGTGTGGCGGCAGGGCGCCGGGGACGGCGAGGGGGGTCGTGGCGCGGGGCTCGTTCGTTTGCATGGCTTCGGTTCTCCTAGAGGCCGTAGGCGGCGCGCAGCAGGCTGAGCGGATGGGTCGGCGCGCGCTCGCCGGCGAGGCCATTCTCGATCTGATGCCCGGCCATCGGGCAGTCGCTTGCGTACCAATCGGCGCCGGATTGCTCGACCTTCTGCATCACCGGCCGGCCGATCTTCATCGAGATGTCGTGGAATTCCTTCTTCACCGCGTAGGTGCCGTCGTGCCCCGAGCAGCGCTCGATCACCTCG
>JAKBCG010000364.1 GCA_021808035.1 Pseudomonadota bacterium | reverse complement strand
CAAAGGTCTTGCGGATGAGCTCGCCATGCCCCTGGCCGGTGAAAATCCCCAGCCGGACGGTCAGCTCCTGCACGACGAACAGCACCGGCACCAGCAGCAGCTGCAGCAGCAGCAGCCGGTAGCCCCATTGGACACCGCTCTGCGCGGCCGTGATGATGCTGCCGACGTCGGTATCGGCGAGCATCACGACGAGTCCCGGACCCATCACGGTCAGGAACATCCGCCACCTGGGGGGCAGGCGCCGGCGCGCGGTCGCCGTTTGCGTCGCGTTTCGGTTCATCGGCGCCTATCGGAACCGGGGCGCACGGCCGAGCCTCGCCGGCCCGGCTCTATCGCCGGCTGTTGCGTTCGATGAACGCTGCGACATTCGCGTGCAACGCCTTCAACGCCGGCTCGTAGACGTACACCATGTGTCCCGACGGGTAGAAATGCATTTCGATGTTCTTCTCCAGGGAGGCTTGCATCGGCAGGTGCTGCATCTCGAACATCGCCGCGAAGAACGGCGTCGCCAGATCGTAGTATCCACCGTTGAGCTGAATCTTGAGATCCGGGTCCTGCTGCATCGCCGCCGCGAGATCCGGCATCACGTTCGTCGGCCCGGGGAGCTTTGCCGGAGCGCCCGGCGGCTGATGGGTGTAGTCCCAGGTCTTCCACAGGTCGATCTCGGGCTTGTAGATCATCGCATCGCCGAATTTCAGGCGGGTGCGCACGTAGTCGTTGAACGCGGACACGTACGCGGACGCGATCGCCGACGACTGCGGGTCGTAGCCCGCTTCCTTGCTCATCGGGTCGAGCGTTGGCCCGGCGAAGCGCGCATCGAGGCGGCCCGTGGTCGTGTCGGGACCGAGCAGGGTCTTCTCGAACTCGCCGCCGTTGATCCGCAGGTCCGCCTGCTCGAGGTACGCGACCGGAAGACCCGTGTAGTCGTGCAGCTGCTGCGCGATCGCGGCCTTGTGGTCCGCGCCGAGCGCGTTGCCCGCGTCGAGCGCCTGCGCGTACGCGCCGAGCGCGAATTGCTCCACCGCGGGCAGCAGCTCGTCGAGCTTCGCGGGCGCGCCGGGCAGCTTGTGGTGGTACCAGGCGGTCGCCGCGTACGAGGGCAGCGCGAGCTCGTACGGAAGGTCGACGCCCGGGTTGAACTGCGGCGCATCGATGCTGTCGTCGAAATTCAGGATCTGCGACAGCAGGATCACGCCGTTGAAGTCGATCGACTTGTCGTTCTCCAGCACGTTGATCAGCGCGGCCGAGCGCGTGGTCCCGTAACTCTCGCCGAACAGGAATTTCGGCGAATTCCAGCGATCGTGCGCCGACAGGAATTGCACGATGAAGTTCGCAAATGCATGCGCGTCCTGGTCGACGCCCCAGAACGCCTTCTCCTTGTCCTTGCCCCGCAGATGACCGAACCCCGTTCCGGGCGCGTCGACGAACACGAGGTCGCTCGCATCGAGCAGGCTGTACTCGTTGTTCACCACTTCGTACGGGGCGGACGGCACGTGCCGGTCGCCGGAGACCACGACGCGGACCGGGCCGAACGCGCCCATGTGCAGCCAGATCGTCGACGATCCGGGGCCGCCGTTGTAGAGGAAGGTGATCGGCCGGCGCGGATCCTCGTGCTCGCCCTTGAAATACGCGACGTACGACATGCTCGCGGCGGGCGGCTGCGCCGCGGCCTCGCCGCCGGGACCCGGCGGTGGCGCGTCCTCGTCCATCGGATCGCCGATGTGAACGACCATCACACCCGCCTCGGCCTCGTAACGGATCGGATGCCCGCCGATCGTCACACTTCCGTGCGTGATGCGGTGCGCGTCGCGCAGGGTGCGGTGCATGCCCGGAGGCAGCGCCGGCGATGCCGGGACGGTCTGCGCGGCGGTCGGCGGCGCGCCGGGCGAGGGAGCGGTCGCCGCGACCGCGCCCCCGGCGCACAGCGCGGCGAGGATCGCCGGGAGGCCGGCGAGGCAGCTTGGCTTCATTCGCATCCGACGACTCCCTGCGGTGTCCGTGACGTGGACACCGTGCGCGTTTCCCGGCGGCGGCACCCCGGCCGCAACAAGCCCGAAAGGATAAGAGCCACGCGCGGTCGCGTCTACCCCGCGGGACCCCCGCCGGCGGTGCGGCGCCATCGGATCGGTTTTAGTCAAATGGGCCGCCGATGCCCGCGGTCTCGCGCTAGGATCCGTTCCGGCGAACCGCGATCTTCAGCGGAGACGGATGTGCGACTGCCGGGCCTGATCTACGAATCCCTGCCGACCGCCTACGCGGCGATCGGCGCGTTCGCGCTCGGCCTGTCCGCCATCGACACCCGCGACTGGCGCGTGGCCGCGACGTTCTCGATCGGGATCGTCGCGTTGATCGCCGCGCTGACGATCCAGCTACGCCGCCGCGGTTGGCGGGAAATGCGCCGCCGCTACAGTGGCGAACCGATTCCGCCGCCCGCGGTCGCGGCGCGATCCTCGCGACGCTAGGTCTTGTCGAGCACCACGGTATCGGTGCCCGCGACCTCGGCCCGGTGACGCGTGCGCGGCGCGCGTTCGTCGAGGTAGGTGATCTCGTGCTCGCCGATCACCACGACGTCGCCGTCGTTCAAGTTGTGGCGTCGGATGCGCTTGGAGCGCACGAAGATCCCGTTCGTGCTGTTCAGGTCCTCGATCAGGCACGAGTCGGTGCTGCTGAGGATCTGACAGTGATGGCGGCTCACGAACTTGCTGTCGATCTGCAGGTCGTTGTCGGGGGTTCGCCCGATCACCAACCGACCCGGCCGCAGCTCGCGCTCGATCGTGGTCTCGCCGCGGTGTGCGACCAGGATCCGCCCGACCGCGGGCCCGGCCGCCGCCGCGTCGAGCGCGGCGGCGTTCACGAGGGTGGGCGCATGCATCCGGTTCGTTC
>JAKBCG010000363.1 GCA_021808035.1 Pseudomonadota bacterium | reverse complement strand
CGATCTGTCGGCACTTCGCACGAGCGGTGACGCCGCTCGCGTCGCATCGCGCCGATCGCGTTCGGCGATCTCGAGCGAAAGGGCGGCAAGGTTAGCAGTAATCCCTTGTTCTTTCAACTGCTTATGGCGCCTGCGCGCGCGCTCTTCGGCGCTGGCGGTCAAAAAGATCTTCACCGCCGCATCCGGGAAAACGACGCTCCCCATGTCCCGGCCGTCCGCGACCAGACCGGGTAGCCGCGCGAAGCGGCGCTGCCGGTCCAGCAGCGCGCGCCGCACCATCGGCAACGCGGCCACCCGGGACGCATCGCTCCCGGCTCGTTCGGTGCGGATCTCCCGCGTGACGTCGCGACCGCGCAGCCACACGATCTCCGCGCCGGCCTCGGTCGATTCGAAACGGATATCGAGCGCCTCCGCAATCCGCGCGAGCGCCGATTCGTCCGCCAGATCGACCCCATCAGCGCGCCCCGCATAGGCCACCAGCCGGTACAAGGCACCGCTGTCGAGCAGGGTCCAGCCGAGCGCGCGAGCGACCGCGCGGCTCACCGTGCCCTTGCCGGCGCCCGACGGCCCGTCGATCGCGATCACCGGAACCCCCGCCACGAGCGCCGCCGCCATGTCCGTCCTCCCTCAGGACTCGCGAACGTCGAGACCGACCGATCGCGCCCGATCCACGAACCCCGGGAACGAGGTGGCGACGTTCGCGACGTCGCGAATGGCGATCGGTGCACGCGCACGCAGGCTCGCGACCGCGAACGACATCGCGACCCGATGGTCGCCATGGCTGTCGACGACCCCCCCGACGAGCGGTGCATCGCCCGCGCCCTCGATCCGCAACCCGTCCGGGAGCATCGTGTGCGCGACACCGATCGCGCGCAGTCCCGCGCTCATTGCCGCGATGCGGTCGCTCTCCTTGACGCGCAGTTCCTCCGCCCCGGTGACCACGGTCTCGCCGCGTGCGCACGCCGCGGCGACGAACAGCACCGGCAATTCGTCGATTGCGAGCGGCACCCAGTCCTTCGGGACTTCGATGCCCCGCAGCGCGGAACGGTGGACGCGCAGATCGGCGACCGGCTCCGAGGCCTGTTCGCGCCAGTTCGTCACCTCGATCTTGCCACCCATCTCGCGCAGGATCGTCAGCAACCCGGTCCGCGAGGGGTTCACGCCGACGTCGCGGATCAGCAACCCGCCCGCGTCGGCGGCGATGAGTCCGGCGACGATGAAGAACGCGGCCGAGGAGAAGTCGCCAGGCACCTGGAGGCGCTGCGCCTCGAGCCGCGCCGCGGGCTCGAGCCGTACGCGCAATCCGTCGACCTCGACCCCCGCCCCGAACCCGCGCAGCATGCGTTCGCTGTGATCGCGGCAGACCGCCGGCGAAGTCACCGTCGTCGCGCCTTCGGCGTACAGACCCGCAAGCAGGATCGCCGACTTCACCTGCGCGCTCGCGACCGGGAGGCGATAATCGATGCCGTGCAGCCGCCGTCCGCCGCCGATGCGCACCGGCGGCGTGCCGTCGCTCGTGCGCACGTCCGCACCCATCGAGCGCAAGGGCTGCGCGACCCGTTCCATCGGTCGCTTCATCAACGAGGCATCCCCGATCAACGTCGAGTCGAACGACTGCGCGCACAGCAGGCCCGTGAACAGGCGGATCGCCGTGCCCGCGTTGCCCATGTCGAGCGCCGCGATCGGCGCGCCAAGGCCCCGCAGTCCGACCCCGTCGACGAACACCCGGTCCGGCTCCGGCCGTTCGATCGCGACGCCGAGGGAGCGCATCGCGCGCAGGGTCGCGAGGCAATCCTCGCTCGCCAGGAACCCGCCGATCTCGCTGCGGCCGGCAGCGATCCCGGCGAGCATCAACGCCCGGTGAGAGATCGACTTGTCGCCCGGCACCGTGATCTCGCCGCCGACGCCCGCGGTCGGCCGCGCCTCGTACACCCGGGTCACATCACCGCCCGCGGATAGGATCCGAGCACCTTGAACAGCGATGCCCGCGAAGCGAGCGACTCGAGCGCGGCGGCGACCGGCGCCTCGCTCACGTGCCCCTCGATGTCGATGAAGAACACGTAGTCCCACTTGCGTTTGCGCGACGGGCGCGACTCGATCCGCGTCATGTTCACCTGATGCGCCGCGAGCGGCTCGAGGAGCCGGAACAGCGCGCCGGCGCCGCCGGTATCCGCCGCGGAGACGAGCAGGCTCGTCTTGTCGACGCCGCTCGCGTTGAACAGCTTCGGGCCGATGACCAGGAAACGCGTGGTGTTGTCCGGGCGATCCTCGATCTCCGTCGCCAGCAGGTTCAAGCCGTAGATCTCCGCGGCCGCCCGGCCGGCGATCGCGGCGGTCCCGCGCTCGTCACGGGCCCGGCGTGCGCCCTCGGCGTTGCTCGCGGCGGGAATGCGTTCGACGTCCGGCAGGTGCTCGTCGAGCCAGCCGCGACATTGCGCGATGGATTGCGGATGCGCGCAGATGCGCTTCACGTCGACCATCCGGCCCATGCGTCCCATCAGGTGGTGGTTGATGCGCAGTTCCACCTCCCCGCAGATCTTCAGCGGCGATACCAGGAACATGTCGAGCGTGTGATTCACGGTCCCTTCGCTCGAGTTCTCGATCGGGACGACGCCGAAATCCGCGTCACCACGCTCGACCTCGCGGAACACCTCGTCGATCGCCGGCAGCGGCAGCGCACGCACCGAGGAGCCGAATTGTTTGTGCACCGCGCTCTGGCTGAACGTGCCTTCGGGACCGAGGAACGCGACCTTCAACGGCTCCTGCTGCGCGAGACAGGCCGACATGATCTCGCGAAACAACCGCGCGATCTCCTCGTCGCGCAGCGGTCCCTGGTTGCGATCGAGCGCCTTGCGCAGCACCTGGGCCTCTCTTTCTGGCCGGTAGAAATCGACCGCCTTGC
>JAKBCG010000362.1 GCA_021808035.1 Pseudomonadota bacterium | reverse complement strand
TCGGAGTCCGCCTACAATGCGCGCGACCTGGACTTCACCTATCAATACTCGAATTTCGGGGTGCCGAGTCTCGGCTTGAAGCGCGGGCTGAGCGCCAATCTGGTCATCGCCCCGTATGCCACCGCCCTCGCCGCAATGGTCCGGTCCGCGGACGCGGCCGACAATCTGGCGCGCCTCGCATCCCTCGGCGCGCTGGGGCGTTACGGCTTCTACGAGGCGCTCGACTACACCCCGGCGCGCGTGCCCAAGGATCAAGCGTATGCGATCGTGCGGGCATTCATGGCGCATCACCAGGGCATGACGATTCTGGCGATCGCCAACGTCGTCGGCGACGGCATCCTGCGTCGGCGCTTTCATGCCGAACCCTGCATCCAGGCCACCGAGCTTCTCCTGCAGGAGCGCACGCCGCGGGACGTGTCGGTCGTGCGCCCCAGGGTCGAGGAGACCCCTGTCGCAGCGCCGACGGAAGGCGCGTGGCTGCCGGCGGGACGGCGCCTGAAGACGACCGACGGCGCGACGCCGCAGGTGAACCTGCTCTCGAACGGGCGCTACAGCGTGATGCTGACCGCGGCCGGCTCGGGATACAGCCGCTGGCGCGACATCGCGGTGACTCGCTGGCGCGAGGACGGCACGCGGGACGATTGCGGCAACTATCTGTTTCTGCGGGATCCGGAGAGCGCGGCCGTCTGGTCGGCGGGTCACCAACCGAGTGCGGTCGAGGCCGATTGGGCCGAGGTGACGTTCACCGAGGATCGAGCCGAATTCCGGCGTCGTGATGGCAAGATCACCACGGCGCTCTCGGTCCTGGTCTCGACCGAGGACGACGCCGAAGTCCGTCATCTGTCGATCACCAATGGCGGACTGTGGTCGCGCACCATCGAGGTCACGTCCTATTGCGAGCTCGCGCTGGCGCCACCGGCGTCGGACCGGGCGCACCCGGCATTCTCCAAGCTGTTCGTGCAAACCGAATATTCGCGTCCCCTCGGCGCCTTGATCGCGACCCGGCGCCGACGCCAGCCCGATGAAGCCGGCATCTGGGTCGCACACCAGTCGATCATCGACAATGGCGGCGGCAGCCCGCCGGAATACGAGACCGACCGGGCTCGCTTCATCGGCCGCAGCCGGGAAATCGCCGTATCGCCCGCGGCGATGGCCGGGGGGCGGTTGTCAGGCACCGTTGGCACGGTGCTCGACCCGATTTTCGCGCTGCGCCACCGGCTGCGCGTGCCCGCCGGCGGCACCCAGCAGATCGCCTTCTGGACCTCGGCAGCGGCGACGCGCGAGGGCATCCTCGCGCTCATCGACAAACACCGCGATGGCAACGCGTTCGTTCGCGCCGGCATGCTCGCGTGGACCCAGGCCCAGGTGCAACTGCTGCATCTCGGAATCACCGAGGCCGAGGCGAGCCTGTTCCAGCGGCTCTCCGGGCATCTGCTGTACGCGGACTCCCTGATGCGCGCGTCATCGGACACCATTCGCCGTGCGAACGCCGCGCCAGCCGGCCTCTGGAGCCAGGGGATCTCCGGCGACTTGCCGATCCTGTTGCTGCGGATCGATGACGTCGACCACGTCGGGCTCGCCCATCGGTTGCTGCAGGCGCATGAGTACTGGCGGATGAAGCGTCTCGCCGTCGACCTGGTGATTCTCAATGAGCGCGAGAGCTCGTACGTTCAGGACCTTCAGGTTGCGCTCGAGACGGAGGTGCGGGTGAGCCGGTCGCGACGCCAGATCACCGCGGATGTGCAGCGCGGCGACGTGTTCGTGCTGCGCGCGGACCTGATCTCCGCCGACGCACGCGCCACGTTGGGCGCGGTCGCGCGAGTGGTGCTCGCAGGGCGACGTGGCGACCTGGCGAGACAACTCGACCGGCCGCACCCTTCGTTCGCGCGGGGCGATCGACTTCCCGCGCGCGGGCCGGCGTCCGCGGATCATCGTGTCGTGGGTCCGGCGCCGGAGGATCTGGAGTTCTTCAACGGCACCGGCGGTTTCGCGGCCGACGGGCGCGAGTACGTCACCCTGTTGGGACCCGGTCGCTCGACGCCCGCGCCGTGGATCAACGTCGTCGCCAACGCCGATTTCGGCTTTCAGGTCGCCGCGGAGGGAAGCGGCTTCACCTGGTCGATGAACAGCCGCGAACGCACCTTGACGCCCTGGTCGAACGACCCGGTGGCGGACCGGCCGGGCGAGGCGATATACCTCAAGGACGAGGACACGGATGATCTCTGGGGACCCACGCTCCTGCCGATCCGGGATCCGCACGCGCACCACTGCGCGCGGCACGGACCGGGCTACAGCCGCTTCGAACACGAATCGCACGGCATCGCCACCGACCTGCTGCAGTTCGTGCCGTTGCGGGATTCGATCAAGATCTCGCGCCTGCGAATCCGCAACACCTCCGCGCGACCTCGCCGGCTGTCCGTCACGGCCTACGTGGAGTGGGTGCTGGGCGTCACCCGGGAGGGCTGCGCGCCGTTCATCGTCACCGAGTGGGATGCGACGACGGGCGCGCTGTTCGCGCGCAACACCTGGGACGAGGCGTTCGGCGCGCGCGTCGCGTTCGCCGATCTCGGTGGACGGCATACGGACTGGACCGCGGATCGGCGCGAGTTCCTCGGCCGGCACGGCACGCTCGCGCGGCCGGCGGCGCTGGCTCGCTCCACCGCGTGGTCGCGGCGAACCGGCGCTGCGCTCGATCCGTGCGCTGCCCTGCGAACGTCCATCGAGCTCGCGCCGGACGCCGCCGTCGACGTTCTCTTCCTGCTCGGCGACAGCCCCGACGTCGAAAGCGCGCGCGCCCTGATCGCGCGCTATCGGGCGGCCGACGTCGATGCGGTCCTCGGCACCGTCGTCGCGTTTTGGGACGAACTGCTCGGGACCGTGCAGGTCAAGACCCCGGATCGTTCGAT
>JAKBCG010000361.1 GCA_021808035.1 Pseudomonadota bacterium | reverse complement strand
GAGGTTTCGCAAAGGCGCAGCTATGCACCGACGCTCAACACCACGGCCGGCATCGACGTGGGTGGCATCGCCTCGACGTGCGTGACCGCCTCGAGCGAATGTTCGAGCAATCCTCTGTTGATCGCCGTCAGTGCCCCAGGCTTCAACCAGGTGATCGGCGCGAACGGCTTCCTGCTCCAGTATGGCGGCACGGTCAACGGCGGCGCGTTGTCCACCTCCGCCTGGTGGGATACCAGCCAGAGCTATTTCTGCAATCCGAGCAATTCGAGCGATCCGGGGAATCCCGCAACGAACTGCGGCTCGAGCAATCTCATCGGCACGCTGGCCCTTGGCAGCGGCAGCACCGGGGCCACGCTCACCGGCGGCCCGGATCCGATCCGGTCTTATTCGCTGACCGTCAGCGACTCGCTCGGGGTGAACGGCTCGCTGGATCCGTTCTACAGTTTCGACACCAGTGTCGTCCAGGCGGTACCCGAGCCGGGTACGCTCGCGCTGTTCGGTACAGGACTCTTCGGCTGCCTGATGCTCGAGCGTCGGCGGCGCGCACGCCAAGGCTGAGGTTCAGCGGGAACGGATCGTCCCGGGCCGATCGGCCCGGGAGCCTGGTCGCGGGACGAGCGGCGACCGGGTAGCGGTCATCATCGATGCAGCTCCCGTGCGAAGTAACCGGCCATGATCTCGTCGGCCTCCTGAGTTTCCGGCAGGCCGGGATGGTTCCAGAACGCGTGAGGCAGACCCTCGAAGACCACCAGCCTGGCATCCACGCCGGCGCGCAGGAACGCCCGGTGCAGGATCGTCGTACCGCTGAGCAGCATGTCCCGCTCGCTCGTGATGAACAAGGTCGGCGGAAAGCCCTTCAGGTTCGCATACAAAGGCGATAGCACCGGGTCCTTGAGATTCTCCGGGGCCCCCGGAATGCGTATGCCTCCGCCCGGGTTCGTCGACGAGGTCGGCAAGCCCACCGGCCCTTTCAGGCCGAAGAGTCCGAATATCGCCTGCGAATCACCGGCCTGGCTGAAATCCCCCCAACCGGAGAACACCCCCAAGCACCCCGGCAGCGGCAAGCGCAACTGCCGGAGACGAACCGCGACCTCCGGCGTCAATATCGCGCCGGCCGACGTGCCGTATATGCAGATCTTCGACGCGGCGTAGGTCCGAAGCAGTTGCTGGTACACCGCGATCGCATCATCGATCTGCGCGGGATACGGGTGCTCCGGCAACAATCGATACAAAACCGCGACGACCTTGACCTTGGCGAGATTCGCGATCGGAATGGTCTCGGTCAGCGACCCCGAGTCCGAATCGAACCCCCCGCCGTGCAAGTTCATCAGCACCAAACCCCGGTGTTGCGCCGGCATCGCCAACGGCGTGATCACGCGCACCGGAACCCCGCCGAGAACGCCGCGGGCGATGTTGACCGGATACATCGCCCGAAATTTCGCGGCGCGCTCGGCCTGCCATACGTCGGTTTTCGCGCGCCGCTGCGCCAGGGTCATCGCGCGCAGATCCGGAACGGGCCGCGCCAGAAACGCCCTCGCCTGCGGACTGATCGTGGTCGGAACGGGAACCACGCGGGTGATGTGCGCGGTACCTGCGTATTCCGGCGAAGTTGACCGGCCATTCCGCCGGAACGTGACCGGCGATTCCGCCGAGTCAGCGCTGTGGTTGTTTTCTACTCGGATCGGTCACGTTCAGTCAAGATTCTTGGACGAGACGCGGTTTGCCGCGTCAACGGCAGAAGCTCAGGACTGGCGGACCTGACGCATTGACTACGACTGTGCCGCGACCTTCGCCTTGGCGAGGAGTTTGGCGGCTTCGCGCTCGCGCATGGATTCCTTTGCGGTGAGATGGATCCGATGCGCTCGGTGGATTAGACGATCCAAGATCGCGTCGGCGAGCGTCGGATCGCCGATGTAGTCGTGCCAGTCGTTGACCGGTAATTGACTGGTCACGATGCAGGCTCGGCTCCCGACCCGGTCGTCGAGGAGTTCGAGCAGATCGTTGCGCTCGCGCGGCCCGATCGGCGCGATCGCAAAGTCATCGATGATCAACACGCTGATCTTGGCGATCGCGGCGAGCCGTTTGCGGAAGCTCCCGTCGGCATGACAGAGGTTAAACTCCTCGAACAGGCGCGGCGCGCGCACGTACAACACGCTCAAGCCCTGTCGGCAGGCCTGGTGGCCGAGTGCGCACGCGAGGTAGGTCTTGCCGCTGCCGGTGGCGCCGTGGATCAACACACTTTGGTTCGAGCGGATCCACTCGCAGGAGGTCAGGCTCGCCAGCTGCGAGCGGTCGAGACCGGTGCGGGATCGATAATCGAGGTCCTCGATCACGGCATCGCGGTATTTGAGAGTGGCGAGCTGCAGCAGGCGCGTCATCCGCCGGTTGTCCCGGGTGATTTCTTCGCGCTCGAGCAGCAGCGCGAGCCGTTCCTCGAACGCGAGGCCCTGGGCCGCGTTGGTCGTCGTCTGCTCGGCTAGGGCAAGCGCCATGCCGTGCAGCTTCAGCCGGTTCAGTGTATCGAGCGTGGGTTGGATAAGCATGAGTCGTCGTCTCCTTCATCGGTAGTTGTCGTCTCGGTCTGGGTCGTCGCGTCACGGAAGTAATCGGCGCCGCGCACGTTGCCGTGCGTGCGCGAGGCGGTGGCGGCCGCCGTGTCGGCCGCGGGAAAGAGATCCGGGTGCTGGTCGAGCTTGGCTTTCAGGATCGCGATGATGCGTTTGCGGTGCGGGGCGCCGATGGTGAGCGCCCGCCGGCAGGCGGCCTCCAGGCGATCTTCCCCGTAAGTCTTGGACAGGTTCAGCAGCCCGAGGCACGCCCGGTAGCCTTGCTCCGGGTGAGGCCGGTTCTCGAGCTGCCACTGCACGACCGCCCGGGTGCCGGCGCCGATGTTCTGGCCCCAGTTCAGGAGCC
>JAKBCG010000360.1 GCA_021808035.1 Pseudomonadota bacterium | reverse complement strand
CAACTACATCGCGATGGTGAGCGGCCAGGCGCCGAACCCCGACACGCAGCAGGATTGCCCGATCTACCGGGAGTTCGTCGCGACCGGTCCGGTCGGCGCCCACGGGCAATTGCCGGGGCGCGGTTGCGTCTATCCGGCGAGCGTCAAGACGATCGCCGACCAGCTCGAGGCCGCCGGGCTGCGCTGGAAAGGCTACATGGAGGACATGGGACGCGACCCGGCGCGCGAGCGGGCGACCTGCGGTCATGCGGCGCTCGGGACCCCGGATCCGACCGAAACCGCGACGCGGACCGACCAGTACGCTGCGAAGCACGATCCGTTCGTGTATTTCCACTCGATCATCGACGATGCGGTGCGATGCGACGCGCACGTCGTCAATCTCGATCGGCTGCGCGTGGATCTGCGCACCGTGGCGACGACGCCGAATTTCTCGTTCATCACCCCGAATCTCTGCCACGACGGTCACAATTCGCTTTGTGCCGACGGCAAGCCGGGCGGACTCCCGGCGATCGATCGTTTCCTGAAGGTCTGGGTGCCGCGGATCACCGGCTCGGCGGCCTTCCGCAAGGACGGCCTGCTGGTGATCACGTTCGACGAAGGATCGACCGGCAACGCGTGTTGCGGGCTGCGTCGCTTGCCCGACGGACCCGTCCCCGGCCAATTCGGGCCCGGCGGCGGCCGCGTCGGCGCGGTGCTGCTGTCGCCGTTCATTCACCCCGGCACCGTCTCCGCGAAGTCGTACGATCACTACGCATTGCTGCGCAGCGTCGAGGGATATTTCGGCCTGCCCGCGCTCGGCTATGCGGGCGCTCCCGGGGTGCGCGTGTTCGGTCCCGACATATTCTGAGGCTCGGGGCGCGCGGGCGGGTCGGCGTCCTCGCTTGAGCCCGCGATCAGCCCGCGCCGCCACAGCTTGCCGACCGCGGTCTTCGGCAGCGCTGCGCGAATCTCCAGCGCGGTCGGCAGCTCGTGACGGCCGAGCTTGTCGCTCAGGAAGTCGCGCAGCGCCTCGAGCGTGAGCGGCGGCGCGTCGGCGCGCAGCTTCACGAACGCCTTCGCGGACTGTCCGCGATACCCATCGGGGATCCCGATCACCAGCGCTTCCTCGACCGCGGGATGCTCGTAGATCGCCTGCTCGATCATCGTCGGATAGACGTTGAACCCGCCGGAGATGATCATGTCGTCCTTGCGATCGACGAGGTAGAACGCGCCCCGTTCGTCCCGATAGCCGACGTCCCCGGTCAGCAGGAAGCCGTCGACGTAACTGGCGGCGCTCTGCGCCGGCTGGCGCCAGTAACCGCCGGCGACGTTCGGACCGCGTACGCGGATCTCGCCGATCCCACCCGCGGCGAGTACGCGGCGCGGATCGTCGAGCGCGACGACCTGCATCTCGACGCCGGGCAGCGGCACGCCGATCAGGCCGGGCGCGTGTGCTTGATCCGGCAGCAAGCGTGTTCCGGCGGGCGCGGTCTCGGTCATGCCCCAGCCGCCGCCGAGCTGGCGGCCGGTGCGCCGATGGATCATCGCGGCGATCTCGGTCGGCAGCGGCGCGCCCCCGGAACTCATCACGCGCAGTGATGACAGGTCGCGCCGCTCGATCGTCGGGTGATTCGCGATCGCGACCCACATCGTCGGCACGCCCGCGAAGAACGTCGCGCGGCCGACCTCGATGTCCCGCAGCGTCGCCTCGACGTCGAAGCGCGGCCGCAACAGCACGGTCGCGCCCCGATCCAGGCCGAGCAACAGGATCGTGGTCAGCGCGTAGATGTGGAACAACGGCAGCGCGCAGATCAGCCGGTCGTCGGGTCCCATCGGGGTGCCGGTGCCGGCGAACCACGCCCGATACGCCGCGACCGCCGCGGTCAGATTCGCATGCGTCAGCATGGCGCCTTTCGGCAGGCCCGTCGTGCCGCCGGTGTATTGCAGCAGCGCCAGCGCGTCCGGGTCGATCGATGGCGAACGCGCGGCCGATGCGCCGGCGCCGAGGCGCGAGCACGGGATCGCACCGGCCGGGAGCGGGCATGCGCGCGCGTGCGGGTCGAAATCACGCGCCTCGGCGACGATCAACCGATCGATCACGCGTTCCTCGAGCAATTTCGCCGCTCGATCGAGCAGTGCCGGGTCGTCGCTCGTGACCAGGATCCGGGTCTCGCTGTCCTCGAGCTTGAAACGCAGCCGGCGCGGCGGATCGAGCGGACTCAGGTGAACGACGTGTCCCCCGACGCGCAGCGTCGCGAAGAACGCGATCGGATGGAACGGCGTGTTCGGCAGGTAGAGGCCCACGGACACGCCGCGGCTCACGCCGAGCGCGGCGAGACCCGCGGCGGCCGCGCCTGCCCGCGCGTGCAATTCACGATAAGGGATCGGCCGACCCAGAAATTCGATCGCAACCCGGTCGGGATCGCGTGCCGCGGCCGCATCCAGCAGCGCGGGTACGCTCGTCGGCGGGTCCTGCAGATCCCATCGGAGGGTCGGCGGGTACGCCGCCTCCCAGGGGAAGGGTCGGCCGCTCATGCCGTTGCGGGTCGAGTGCCTCGCGCGAGGTGTCCGCTCTTGCGATACAGCAGCGCGTGGTCGGGGGCGCGGATCTGCACCGTCGCGCCGGGCGGGAATCGCATCCACGTCCCCGTCCGATGCACGACGCCGTCGACCTCGATCGAGCCTTCGACGACGAACCACTCGACGCCACCCGGCCAGGTCTCGCGGATCGTGCGGTGCCCGTGAGCAAGCCGCAGCATCGCGACGTGTTCCCACGGGGCCTCGAAGAGCAGCGCCTGCTCGACGCCGGGTCCGGCGCTCGTCCAGAGGGCGGGGTCGCGCGTGCAGACCCTCGGCGCCAGCGTTTCCTCCGGAGGCATCTGCCTCAGCTTCACGAAGATCACGGCGCCGGGTGCGCTCGCCGGCGCATGGCGGG
>JAKBCG010000359.1 GCA_021808035.1 Pseudomonadota bacterium | reverse complement strand
CTGCGTGAGCATGAGGTTGCTCGGCTTGACGTCGCGGTGGATCACCCCGCGGCTGTGCGCGTAGTGCAGCGCGCGCGCCGCCTTGTAGACGATCTCGACGACGTCGTCGATCCGCAGCAGGTTGTCGGGGCGGCAATACGCGACGAGGGTGCGCGCGCCGTGCACGTGCTCCGTCACGATGTAGCAGTGTCCGTCCTCCTCGCCCGCGTCGTAGATCGGCAGGATGTTCGGATGCTGCAGCATCCCGACCATGTGCGCTTCCGAGAGGAACATCTTGCGGGCGATGCGCTTGCGGCTCTCGTCGCCGGCGGCCTCGATGTTGTAGACCTTGATCGCGACGTCGCGCCCGTAATACGGGTCGTGCGAGAGGTACACGACCCCGGTGCTGCCGCGCCCGACCTCCTTGATGATCGGGTACTTGCCGATCCGCTCCGGCAGCGGCGCCGGGACGCCGGAGGTCAGGGGAATCACTTTGGAACCGATGTTGCTCAAGGACGAACCGCGCCATTCCGCCGGCAATCGACACCGGGACCCACGATACCGGGCCGGCGGGGTATCAATCCGTGAACTGGGTCGAGGCTCCGGCAAAGTGATCGAACCCCCCCCTCGCCGGAACGTACGAGCGTCCGCCGCGGGTCCATCGCACTCCCTCGCCCGCGAGAAACTCGCCGATCACCGTGACCGGTGTCGCGGTCCCGGCCGCGGCGGCCGCGAGCCGCGAGGCCGCGGCCGGCGCGACCGCGAGCACCAGCTCGTAGTCATCGCCGCCGCCGAGCGCCTGATCGAGCGCTTGGTCGGGCGAGGCCGTCGCGCGCAGCGCCGCCGACAGCGGCAGCCGTTCGACGTCGACCGCCGCGGCGACCCCGCTCGCCGCCGCGAGCTTCGCAAGATCGCCGGCGAGGCCGTCGGAGACGTCCATCGCCGCGCTCGCGATGCCGCGCACCGCGCGGCCGAACGCGACCCGCGGCGCCGGGAACTCGTAGTGTCGCAACAGCGCCCGTGCGTGGGCGTCGTGCGCCCGTTGCGGCGACCGCGCGACCTCGAGACCCGCGCCGGCGTCGCCGAGCGTGCCGGTGACCGCGATCAGGTCGCCCGGCCGTGCGCCGCTGCGCCGCAGACCCTCCCCGGCCGGCACCGCGCCGAGGATCTGCACGCTGATCGCGAGCGGCCCGGCGGTCGTGTCGCCACCGACGAGTTCGACGCCGTGTTCCCGCGCCAGATCGAAGAACCCCGCCGCAAATCCCTCGAGCCAGTCCGGATCCGCGGCCGGCAGGGTCAACGCGAGCGTCGCCCAGGCCGGGATCGCCCCCATCGCGGCCAGGTCGCTCAGGTTCACCGCGAGCGCCCGATGTCCGATCGACCGTGGATCGCTGCCGCGCAGGAAGTGCCGTCCTGCGACGATCGTGTCGACCGCGGCGACGAGGTCATGCCCGGCGGGCAGTCGCAGCACCGCGGCGTCGTCGCCGATCCCGAGGATCGTCGACCCGGCGCCCGGGCGCGCGCCCGCGCGCGCGAAATAACGGCGGATCAGCTCGAACTCGCCGAGGCCGCCCCCCGTCATGCCGGCGAGCCCCGCTCGCGCCCGTATTCCAGCGGACGCAGCTCTCGCGCGGCGCGGTCGAGCACCGCGTTCACGAACTTGTGCGCGCCCGTCGCGCCGAACCGCTTGGCGAGCTCGAGTGCCTCGGCGATCGCGACGCGGTAGGGCAGCTCCGGCCGGTGGCCAAGCTCGTACACGCCAAGCCACAGCACCGCGTGCTCGATCGGATCGAGCGCCGGCGGCGCGATGTCTCCGTACTTCGCGATCACGGCGTCGAGTTCCTCGCGCCGGTCCGCGACCGCGCCGAGCGACTCGCGGAAATACCCGCGATCGGCACGGTCGGCCGCCGCGTCGCCCTCGAGGTCGCGCGCGATCTCGAGCCACGGCCGCGGGTTGAGCTGCAGCTCATACAGCGCCTGCAGCACGAGCCGTCGCGCGTGGCTGCGCGCGCGCCGCCCGCCCGCCGCACCCTGCCGGCCGGTGATGGTCACGGCTCTATTTTGCGCAACAACGTCGCCATCTCGATCGCGGTCAGCGCGGCGTCGGCACCCTTGTTGCCCGCCTTGCCGCCGGCCCGGTCGAGCGCCTGATCGACCGTGTCGGTCGTGAGCACGCCGAACGCGACCGGCACGCCGGTCTCGAACGCGACCCGCGCGACGCCGGCGGCGCATTCGCCGGCGACGTAGTCGAAGTGCGGGGTGTCGCCGCGGATGACCGCGCCGAGCGCGATCAGCGCATCGTAGCGCGCCGACGCGGCGAGCTTGCGCACCACGAGCGGGATCTCGAACGCGCCAGGGACGCGCACGACGTCGACCCGGCCCTCGTCGATCCCGTGCCTCGCGAGCGCATCCAGCGCGCCGCGCAGCAGCGGCTCCACGACGAACTCGTTGAAGCGCGCGGCGACGCACGCGACGCGCAGTTCGCGCGCGGACAGATCGCCTTCGATCGTTCGGGGGGTCGCCTGGGGCACGGTCGTCTTCCTGTCGGGTGTCGGGGGATCCGGATTATATGCCGCGCGATCGCTCATTCGCCGCCGTCGACGTAGCCGGTGATCTCGAGGTCGAACGCGGCGAGGCCCTGCAGCTGCTTCGGCGCGCTCAGCACCCGCATCCGCTTCACGCCGAGATCGGTGAGGATCTGCGCGCCGATCCCGTAGGTGCGGATCACGGTCGCGCCGTGCGCGGCCGGCGTGCCCGCGTCGGCCGGCGTTCGCCCGAGCTCGCGCACGCTCTCCATGAATTCGCGCGGGTTCTCCTCCGAGCGCAGGATCACGACCACGCCCGATGGCTCGGCCGCGATCCGCCGGATCGCGCCGCGCAGCGGCCAGCCGAGGCGTTCGCTGCGCACGCCGATCAGGTCACGCAGCGTGTCGTTC
>JAKBCG010000358.1 GCA_021808035.1 Pseudomonadota bacterium | reverse complement strand
GGTGTGGCGCACGCTGTGGTCGGAGAGCTTTCGATTGTATGCAAGTCCCGGCTATCTGGCGGAACGAGGGACGCCTGAACGGCTGCACGATCTCGGTCGACACGATTGCCTCACGGTGTCGAGCCGACCCGGTCAGGCAGTCTGGGGGTTGCAGGGGCCGGATGGGCGCGAGGAAATCGTGGTGGCCGGTCGGTTCGCGGCGAACAACGTGCAGGTGCTGCGGCAGGCCGCGATCGCCGGCCTCGGGATCGCGCAGCTGCCGACCGCGCTCGCCCGCGCGGACGTCGCCTCGGGTGCGTTGCTCGAGGTGCTCGGGGCGTACCGCCGTGACGGCGCCGACCTGCACGTCGTCGTTGCCGGCCGCGGCCCGGTGCCGCTCGCGGTGCGCGCATTCATCGAGTTCGCGGAGCACCGGCTGCGGGATCTGCGGGCCGATTGAGCGCTAGAATATCGTACGCCCGATCGTCCGGGAAGCTCAGTCGGGCTGGGGATGGATGCCCCGCTGTGTACCACTGGTGAATGGTGGCATCGCCCGCGTTCCGATCGTCGCGTGCACGCAACACCAAATCCCTCAAATCACCGCCTCTAATTGATCTTCGCCCACCTTGTCGTAAAAAACGAACGAAAACCATATCCATTCGTCGAATCATTGTATACAATTTGCGGGTATCACGGGCCTCGGTCGGTCCGTGTGACGATGGCAACGTCCGTAAGGACGACAAGGCGGCGTCGGGGGCGGCGTCCGCGGCAACATCACGAACCATCGAGGGATGTCATGAGCATGCACAGGAAATGGCTGCCGATGTTTTCCGCGGGCGCCGCGATCGCGTTGTTCGCCGGCACTGCCTTTGCGCCGACACCGGCCTCGGCGCAGGCCGCGTCGGCGGCGCCTGCCGACTCGGGCGGCGAGAATCTCGCGGAGATCGTGGTCACCGCCCGCCAGCGCAAGGAGAAACTCGTCGACGTTCCCGTGTCGATCCAGGTGTTCACGCCGCAGGACATCCGTTCCGCGGGGATCGAGCGGCCGGCGGACTTCATCGAGCTCACCCCGGGCGTCTCGCAGGTCCAGACGGCGGAGGTCGGCGACATGCAGGTCAGCATCCGCGGTCTGAACACCGGCCGCGACGCCGAGACGAACTACGCGCTCGTGATCGACGGCGTGCTGCAGGTCAACCCGTACAGCCTGAACCAGGAACTCGCGAATCTCGAGCAGATCGAGATCGTGAAGGGTCCGCAGAGCGCGCTCTACGGGCGCAACGCGGTCGCGGGCGCGATCATCATCAAGACCAAGGAGCCGGGCCGCCACTTCGACGCCGATGCGAAGGTCGGCTACGGCAACAAGAACACGCAGAACGCGAATTTCTGGGTCGGCGGCCCGGTGAGCAAGTCCGTCTCGGCGGGCATCAGCGGGTTCTTCCGCAAGACGAACGGCTTCTTCTACAACAGCTACCTGCACTGCGACCATTGCGGGGATTATTACGAGGAGGTCGGCGCGGTCCCGCGCGTCATTGTGCGGCTCGGCGATCGCGGCAAGCTCGACTTCAAGACGAAGTACTCGCGCGTGAGCGGCGGCGCGATTAACTTCAACGCGGCGTTCGCGCTGCCGGCGTTCGCGGCGGCGTTCAACAACCCGGACTTCTTCCAGAACGTGAACGACCACAAGTTCGACTACATCAACAACATCATTCCGCAGAACGTCCAGACCAACAAGCAGTTCTCGGTCCGCGGCAAATGGCGGTTCGACGTCGGCACCCTGACCGGGTTCTACGCGTACGCCGATCAGACGAACTATTTCCTCACCGACGGTACCAGCGCCGCATTCAACCTGTATGCGAACGTGCCGACCAGTGTCGGGCCGGACGTGTGCTCGGTGTCGGTCGCGGCCGAACCGGGCGCGCCGTTGCCCTCGCCGACGTTCTACGCGAACCAGTTCGGGCCGGGCGTCCCCGGCTTCAACCTCCTGCCGGCGTACAGCCCGACCACCTGCGACGGGTACCAGTACCAGCAGCGCGACGAGATCGACAATTCCGTCGAACTGCGGCTGACCTCGCCCGGCGATCAACGGCTGCGCTGGCAGGGCGGCGTGTACTACGCCGACATCCGCCGCCACGTCGTCGTCTCGCAGGGCTCGGACAACGGCAACGGCTTCATCGCCCAGGCGTTCGTGCCGACCGGCGGTCCGAACCCGACCGACCTCGAGTACAACGACCGCTTCCACAACAAGGTCTCGGCGGTGTTCGGCAACGTCGCGTACGACGTGATCCCCAACGTCGAGGCCGCGCTCGCGCTGCGCTATGACCGCGAGCAGCGCGATGCGTCGAACCGCGTCGGCACCGGCGCCCAGGCGTTCGCGCAGACGCCCTGCTTCGCGCAAGGCGCGGGTTGCACGGTCGCGACCGCGGTGCAGCCGTACATCAATCCGGCGTACACGATCGACCCTGCACTCGCGACGACCGGAATTCCCGATCGCTCGGCGACGTTCAGCGAGTGGCAGCCCAAGGTGTCGCTGAACTGGAAGGTCCGGCCGGACGTGTCGGTGTACGGCTCCTACGGCTACGGCTTCCGCAGCGGCGGCTTCAACTCGACCGGCAGCGCGGCGACCGTGCTCGATGGGTTCGGCGGCCTGCGCTACGTGCAGAACGGATCGCCGGTCCCTGCGATACCGGCGTTGCCGGTCTCCTCGATCGGCACCTGCGCGAACGGACAGAACGACGCGGTCGTGTACAACGCGCAGGGCGTCGGCACGCCGACCTGCGGCGCGACGCCGACGTTCTCGAACGGCGTGAGCGATACCTACAAGAAGGAGATCTCGAAGGCCGGCGAGCTCGGCTTCAAGGCCGAGCTGCTCGACAACACCTTGTATCTCAGCGGCGCGCTCTACGAGACCAAGGTCGACAACATGCAGATCTTCAACTTC
>JAKBCG010000019.1 GCA_021808035.1 Pseudomonadota bacterium | reverse complement strand
GAGGCGGTGGACGCGGCCGCGGTGCAGCTGCGGACGATCTCGCAGCGTTCCGCACCGCAGATCGACGCCACGATGAAGCACGTCGCCGAGGTTGCAGGCAATCTCGCCGACACCACCCGGCGGCTCGACCAGCTCGTCGCCGCGAACGGTCCGGCGCTGACCCGCTTCACGCGCGACGGGCTGCCGCAGATCGACGCGCTGGTCCGCGAAAGCCGCGACGCGGCGCGCCAGATGCGCGACCTGTCGCGGTCGCTGCGCGAGAATCCATCGCGCATCCTGTATCGTCCGCAGTCCGGCGGTGTCGAGGTGCCGCGGTGATCCGCACGGCGCTCGCGCCGCTGCGCGCACTGTTGTGCATCGCCGGAACGATCGCCCTCGGTGCTTGCAGCCGTTCGTTCCTCCGCAGCGACCGGCCACCGCCGACCGTCTATGCGCTGTCGTCGCACCCGGGCGCTCGCGCCCCGGACATCGCGGCGGGATTGAAGGTGCTGACCCCGATCGTCGCGCCCTCGATCGACTCGACGCGCATCGCCGCGTCCTTCCCTGACCGGCGCTTCGATCACTTCGCGGGCATGCGCTGGAATGCACCGCTCCATGCAGCGATCGAACAGCTCGCGCTCGGGGAGTTCCGTGCCCGCTCCGGGTTGCGCGCGGTGGTTCCGGACCGCTCGGTCGAGCGACCGCACTATTGGCTGGAGATCGAGGTGGTCGCATTCCAGGCCGAGTACGCGCGCCGCGGCGGCCCGCCGGTCGTCGAAGCCCATTTCGTCGCGCGCCTCGGCGACGCGTCGACCGGCCGCGTGCTCGCGAACATCGATGCCGACGCGAGCCGGCGCGCCACCGCGAACCGGATGTCCGCGATCGTCGCCGCATTCGAATCGGCCGCCGACGCCGCGCTCGACCGGGTGATCGCGACGACGGACGCACGCCTCGTGCGGACGCTCAGCGTTCACCGGCGGTCTTGAGTCGTTCGATCGAATCGGCAAGCTCGAGCCAGCGCTCCTCGAGCGCTTCGATCGAGCGGACGATCTCACCGTAGCGCGTGTAGCCGTTCTCGGGGACTTCGCCGTGCTCCATCGCCCGATCGAGTGCGGTGCGTTCCGCGCCGAGCTCTGCGATCCGCGCTTCCATCTCGGCCAGCTCGCGGCGCATCGACGCGAGCCGCGGCCGCGGGGGCGGCGCCACCGGCCCATGCGCCGCCGATGCGCGACTCCGCGGGTTCTCGCGGCCGCTGCCGCGGCGCTTCCGCAACCACCCTTGGTAGTCGTCGAGGTCGCCTTCGAACGGCTGGAGCCTTCCGTCCGCGACCAGCCAGAGGATGTCCGCGACCGCGCGGATCAGATGCCGATCGTGCGAGACCACCACCAGTCCGCCGCCGAAATCCTGCAACGCGACGGTGAGCGCGTGGCGCATCTCGAGATCCAGGTGGTTCGTCGGCTCGTCGAGCAGCAGCAGATTCGGGCGCCTCGCGACGATCAATGCGAGCGCGAGCCTGGCCTTTTCGCCACCCGAGAGCCGCTCCACCGGCTCGAACACGCGATCGCCGCCGAATCCGAACCGGCCGAGATGGTCGCGGGCGCGCTGATCGTCGCAACGCGCGTAGTCGGGCCCGCCGAGGTGGCGCAAATGCCAGAGCGGGCACTCGGCTGCACGCAGGTGCTCGAGCTGATGCTGGGCGAAATATCCCACCGCGAGATCCGCCGCCGCCGTGCGTGTGCCCGCGAGCGGCGGCGACTCCCCGCTGAGCAGCCGCGTGAGCGTCGACTTGCCGGCGCCGTTCGGCCCGAGCAACGCAATTCGGTCGTGGGGCCCGATCGACGCGTCGAGGCCGGCGAGCACGACCCGTCCTTCATGACCGCAGGCCGCCGCCTCCAGCGTCACCAGCGGGCGTGGGGTCTTCGCCGGCGGCTCGAAGGAGAAGGCGAACGGGCTGTCGACGTGCGCCGGCACGATCCGTTCCATGCGCTCGAGCATCTTCAGGCGGCTCTGCGCCTGACGGGACTTGGTCGCCTTCGCGCGGAACCGGTCGACGAACGCGCTGATCTCGGCGATCTTGCGCTCCTGCCGAACCCGCAGCGCGTTTTGCTGCGCGAGATCCTCGGCGCGCTTGCGCTCGAACTGCGAGTAGTTGCCGGCGTGGATCCGGATCCGGCGATCTTCGATGTAGAGGATCCGGTCCGCGATCGCGTCGAGGAACTCCCGGTCGTGCGAGATCGCGAGCACGGTGCCCGGGAAGCTGCCGAGCCACCCTTCGAGCCAGACGATCGCGTCGAGATCGAGATGATTGGTCGGCTCGTCGAGCAGCAGCAGGTCCGCGCGCGAGGCGAGCGCCCGCGCCATCGCGAGGCGCACGCGCCAGCCCCCCGAGAACTGCGCCACCGCCTTCGCGTGGTCGGCCGCGGTGAAGCCGAGGCCGTGCAGGATCTCGGCGGCGCGCGCGCGCGCCCGGTAGCCGTCGAGCGCCTCGAATTGCGCATGAGCCTGCGCGAGACGCAGAGCGTCGCCTTCGTGGCCCGCGCGCTCGATATGCGCCTGCGCGTCCCGCAAGCGCCCGTCGCCGTCGAGCACGAACTCGATCGCTTCCCGGTCGAGCGCCTCGACCTCCTGCTCGACGTGCGCGATCGCGAGACTCGCCGGCACATCGAGGTCGCCTCGATCGGGCGCCAGCTGCGCACGCAGTGCCGCGAACAGGCTCGACTTGCCGGCACCGTTTGCGCCGACGACGCCGACCTTCTCGCCGCGGTGGATCGAGAAGCTCGCATCCTCGACGAGCGACCGGGTGCCTCGGCGCAGATACAGCCCGCGAGCGGTCAGCAACACCGCCGCCTTGGCTCGAGGCCGGTTTGACGGGCCACGGACCGGATCGACACCGCGGCGATCAAGAAGCCTGCAGCGGCCGGCGGGACACCCCCGGCGGCGCCAAGTCGCCGAACGCGCTCTCGCCGCGCGCCTGCCGTTCGAGCAACGCGAGAAACTCCCCGCCGGTCATCGCGTCGCCGAACAGGCGGCCCTGCGCGAACTCGCAACCGCGCTCGCGCAGGAACGCGAGCTGCTCCGGGCGCTCGACGCCCTCGGCCACCACCTCGAGCTCGAGGCTCTTGCCCATGTCGATGATCGTCCGGACGATCGCCGCCGCGTCCAGGTCGGTCGCGACGCCCCGCACGAACGACTGATCGATCTTCAGGGTCCCGATCGGAAACTGTTGCAGCGCCGACAACGAGGAATAACCGGTGCCGAAATCATCGATCGCGAGGTGCAGCCCCATCGCGTAGAGGTCGTTGAGCAAGCCGATCGTCCGCTTCGGATCGGTCATCAACGTGGTCTCCGTGACCTCGAGTTCGAAGCTGGTCGGCGACACCTGGTGCTCGCGGAATATCGCCTGTGCCCGCGTGACGAACCCCGCGTGCTTCAACTGGCGCAGCGACAGATTCATCGCGATCCGACCGGGATTGGGCAGACGCGTCCGCCATTGCGCGTAGTCCGCGCAGACGCGGTTCATCACCCAGTCACCGATATCGAGTATCAGCAGCGTCTCTTCGGCGAGCGGGATGAAATGCGACGGCGAAATATCGCCGTGACCCGGTAACCGCCAGCGCAGCAGCGCCTCGGCGCCGACGATGCGCTGCGTGCGCAGGTCCACCTTGGGCTGATACAGGATCAGGAACTCCTCTCGTTCCAGCGCCCGGCGGAGCTTGCTCTTCAGCATCAGCCGTTCGACCGCGGCGGCGTTCATCGCGGGTGCGTAGAACGCGCAGGAATTGCCTCCGTTCTGCTTCGAGTGGTACATCGCTGCATCGGCGTTGCGGATCAGGTCGATCACGTTCTCGGCGTCGGTCGGGCACAGCGCGATGCCGACGCTCGCGGTCAGGTACACCTCCTGGTGATTCACGTAGAACGCCCGGCTGATTTCGTCGAGCAGCTTTCTCGCGATCGCGCCGATCGCGGCACGGTGATCGACGTCCGGCGGCAGGTCATCGACGAACATCGCGAATTCGTCGCCAGCGAGGCGCCCTATGACGATGTCCTTGCTCAGGGCCCGCGCGAGCCGCTCGCTCAGGATCTCGAGAGTGCGGTCACCGGCCGCGTGACCGAAGGTGTCGTTGACGTCCTTGAACCGGTCGAGGTCGAGATACAGCAGCGCGAGCGACCGTTGGTTGCGGCGGGCTCTGGCGATCGCCTGTTGCAACATGTGCTGGAACTGCATCCGGTTCGGCATCTTCGTCAGCGTGTCGTAGCGGGCGAGATAGCGGATGCGACGTTCGGCGCGCTTGCGCTCGGTGATGTTGCGCGCGACGTAGATATTGCCCTGGAACTGGGGATCGACGCTGCTGATCGTCGATGCGGCGATCGATACCGGGATCGTCTGGCCGCTCGCGGTGCGCAGGACCGTCTCGCGTTCGTCACCGGCGCCCGGTGCCGGGTCGAACGCGGCGCGATGAGCCGCGTCGACGATGTCGAGCAGCGGTTTGCCCCGCAATTGTTCGTTGGTTCGGCCGAGCAGCCGGCACGCCGCCTCATTGCAACTGCCGATCAGGCCATCCGGCGAGGTCACGAACACGGCGTCGCCCAGGCTGTCGAGCACCGTGTTCAGGTGCTGCTTCGTGATCGTCGTCTCGCTCAAAGTCAGGCGCATGCGTTCGAGCGTCGCCTGGAGATCGCCGATCTCATCGTTGCGGTGAACCGTCAACGGATAGCTGTAGTCGCCCCGGCCGATGCGTTCGGCGCTGCGGGCGAGCATCGAGATCGGGCGAGTCAAGCTGTCGGCGAAGAACCAGGCGCCACCGATGCCGGCGAGGAGCATCAGCACGCTCAGGCCGAGCAACCCTGTCGCGAACCGTTTGCCTTGCAAGGCCTCGTTGCGGGCGATCTCGACGCGCAGGTCGGCGAGCGTTCGCAAGCTCGCCGCTCGGCTGAACGAGATGACGACCGTGCCGATCCGCTGGTGTCCGGCGCCGGGCGGCGCGAGCACCGGCGCGATCGCGGTGTAGTTCGACCCGGCCGTCGCGCTCGATCCGGACCGGGAGGCGGAGAACGCGACGTGCCCGGTCTCGTCGCGGATCATGACCGTCCGCACGCCGCTGCGATCGAGAATCGCGCGGCCGATCGCGGTCGCCGTGGCCGTGTCGCCGGCGGCGAGCGCGGGCGCCAATTTCGTCGCCGCCGCGCGCGTGAGGTGCGCCGCGCGCCGCTCGAGCTCTGCTTCGAGTCGACGGGCGACGGCGCCGTGGGCGAGGGCGCTGGCCGCGGCGCTGTCGGCCCGATGCTCGAGATAGGCGAGGGTGCCGAGGAGCCCGGAAAACGCCATGGCGATCGCGATCGCGATCAGCAGGGTCTTCGTTCGCAGACTCGACGGCATGGGACGTCACCGGCCGCGGTGGCGGCCGTCCAGGGGCCATGATACCCGCGCGGGCGCGCGCCGATAAGAGCCCGCGTAGAATGCCGTCGATGACCCGAGCGCTGCGCATCGACGTTTACGCCGACACCGTGTGTCCCTGGTGCTATCTCGGCAAGAGACGACTGGCGGTGGCGCTCGCGGCTCGCGCCCACCACGCGCCGAACGTGACGTGGCGACCGTTCGAACTCAATCCCGATCTGCCGATCGACGGCGTCGATCGGGAAAGCTACCTGGCCGCCCGATCGCTCGATCGGGCGACGCTCGACCGGGCGCATCGCACGCTCGTCGAACTGGGCCGCGCGCAGGGGATCGAGTTCCGCTTCGAACGGATCGAGCGGGTGCCGAACACCCGCCGCTCCCACCTGCTGGTCGCTCTGGCCGCGCGCCGGGGCTGCGCCGATGCGATGCTGGAGCGACTGATGCGAGCCTACTTCGAAGAAGGTGCCGATATCGGAGCGTTTGACACCTTGATCGGGCTTGCCGCGGACGCCGGCCTGGAGGTGCGGGAGGCGCGCCAGGCGATCGCGTTGCGCAGCGGCCAGGATGCGATTCTCGCGGCGCAGCGCCATGCGGCCAGTCTGGGTCTCTCGGGCGTTCCAACATACGTCTTCAACGGCGAGTACTCGCTGTCAGGTGCCCAGGAGCCGGCGGCGCTCGCCGCCGCGATGGACGAGGCCGTTGCGATGTCCGGCGCACCGTCGGATCCGAGCTGAGGGTCCGCTGGATGACCCCCGCGGAACTCACGGGCCAGGCACGCAGTCACGTGGTCGACGTCCTTGAGTTCGATTGTGCGCTGCATCGCGAGGTCGTGACGCCGTTTATTGCGATGCGCAAGGCAGCGCTCGTGGACGGGATCGATCTGTGGCCGGCGAGCGCGTTTCGCGATTTCGATCGCCAGCTGGCGATCTGGAACGGCAAGTACACCGGCCGACGTCCGACCATGGGTGCCGACGGGGCGCCGCTCGAGCTCGCCCGACTGCCGCCGGCGCACCGAGTGGAAGCGATCCTGCGCTGGTCGGCGTTGCCCGGTGCGAGTCGCCATCACTGGGGTACGGACCTCGATCTCTACGATCGCGGTGCCGTCGCGAGCAACGTCGGGCCCAGTTTGCAGACGGCCGAATATGCGGCCGGCGGCCCGTTCGCGCCCGCGGTGGCGTGGCTCGAGCGGCACGCGGCGCGCTTCGGTTTCTTTAGACCCTATCGCGGTCGTCGCAGCGGCGTGCTGGCCGAGCCCTGGCATTACAGCTTCGCGCCGATCGCACACCGTGCCTTGCGCCGGCTCGACGTACAGATGCTGCGGGAGGCGATCGCGGCGGCGCCGCTCGAGGGCAAGGAGGCCGTGCTCGACTCGATCGACCGCATCCATGCCCGTTACGTGGCTTCGATCGATTCGTTCTGAAGTATTCCCCCGGCGGCATCAAGCCCAGAGGGCCTTCAGCCGATCGAGCATCAAGCCGCGCACCCGCGGCAATGGGTCGTCATCGACGGTGAACAGCGGCGGATTGCGACGCAGCATCCGCCAGCGCTCGGTCCGCAGCACGCGGTCGAGATGCGCGAGGTTCCGATCGATCGCCTCCATGTAAGGATTCGCGCCGTCGAACAGCGGCTCGACGTGCCGGTATGCGTGCTCGAACTCCTGCTCGAGCCTCACGACGCGCGTCTCATGAACGAATCGCGGCGTTTGCCTCAACAGATCGAGCCCTGAACTGTAACGCACCCGCGGCGCGCCGCCGCTCTCGGCGCTGGCGGCGATCCCGCCGAGCACGAATTCCGGATAGAGCCGATCGCGGCATTTCTCGAGATAACAGCGATCCGCCATCTGCGCGATCAGGTCGGCGGTCCCGAGCAGATGCCCCATCTTGCGGTCGCGGCGATCGTCGAGGCGGATCTCGGCGAGCGCGACCTCGTAGCCGGTGAAATGGACGATTCGCGTCGCGACCGGTACCCAGTGATCGAGACCGATCGTCGGCAGGAAGCGTGCGATGAAGCGGGCGCTGCGGGTCACGTGATAGCGGGTGAATTCCGCGCCGTTGCGATGTTCCTGGTCGCTGGCCTCGCGGATGTATCCGGCATCGTGGAACAGCGCGGTCACGAGCGTGGTGATCGCCCGCTCGGGGCCGAGCCGCGCGGCGGGCCCGGCGGTGCGATCGTGACCGACCAGCAGACGTGCGGTTGCGAGCGTCATGTCCAGGGTGTGCTGCCGATCGTGATACACGGTGTCGACGCCGTGATATCCGGGCATCCGTCCGGTGAACAACTGGTCGAACGCGGCGAACGCCTGGTCGAGCCGCTCGAAGGATTCCGTGGGCCACTCCGCCCGCGCCAGCTCCCTGACCGCGGTGGCGACCGCCGACGTCGCGCTCACCCGGACGGTGTTCGTCACGTCATAGTCGTTACGCCGCAATTCGCGCATGCCCGGATCTTATGCCGTGCGGCGACCGTTCGCCATCGGTCGGCATCGCCACTGTGACGCGCTCACGGCGCGACCGCTAGGATAAGTCAAAGCCGGCGACGCACGGCGCGTGATCGGACGGCCGCTCCCACGCGCGCGGCTCGCGATCGATACGGCAGAAGCGGCACCGCGGTGCGAGCGTCGGCGATGCGAATATCAGGTCGATCCGCAAGCCGTGGTTGCGGCGGTAGGCGCTCTGGCGATAGTCCCACCAGCTGAAGGTCCCGGCGGGCTGATCGAAGCGGCGGAACACGTCGCGCAAGCCGAGTCCCTCGAGGCGCGACAGCGCGGCGCGCTCTCCCGGGCTCACCAGCACGGAGCCCGTCCAAGCCGCCGGATCGTGGACGTCGCGATCCTCGGGCGCGACGTTGAAGTCGCCGACCACCAGCACATTTGCGTGGCGTTCGAGCTCCGCGCCGAGGAATCGCTCTAGCGCCGCGTACCACGCCAGCTTGTACGCGTACTTGTCGGAGCCGATCGACTGGCCGTTCGGCGCATAGACGTTGATCAAGCGGACGCCGCCGATCGTCGCGCCGATCAGCCGTCGCTGCGGGTCGTCGAGATTGGGCAGGCCCGTGACGACGTCCTCGATCGGCCGGCGCGCCAGGATCGCGACGCCGTTGTAGGTGCGCTGCCCCGAATGGGCCTCCCGGTATCCGAGTGCCTCGATCTCGGCTCGGGGAAACGCCTCGTCGACGAGCTTCGTCTCCTGCAAACCGATGACGTCGATCGGATTGGCGGCGAGCCATTGTGCGAGTTGCGGCAATCGGACTCGCAGCGAATTGACGTTCCAGGTCGCGAACGTGACGGCCCGGTCGGGCGCGTCCGGGCGGCCCGTCGACGCCCGCGCGCTCATCCGCCGATGCCCGTGTGTCGCAGCAGCGCCCCCACCTGCGGTTCGCGGCCCCGGAATGCGACGAAGGCGTCCATCGCGTCGAGGCCGCCGCCACGGGCGAGTATCGAGTCGTGGAATCGGGTCGCGGTGCCGAGATCGAACACGCCGGCCTCCTCGAACGCCTCGAACGCGTCCGCCGCCAGCACCTCGGCCCACTTGTAGCTGTAGTATCCGGCGGCGTAGCCGCCGGCGAATACGTGCGTGAAGCTCGAGGGCAGACGGTTGAACTCGGCGGTCGGGGTGACGGCGACGCGCCGCCGTACCTCCGCGAGCGTCGCCGCGACGTTCGCGCCGCGATCCGGATCGTAGTTCGCGTGCAGCTCGAGGTCGAAGGACGCGAGTTCGATCTGGCGCAACGTGTCGAGCGCGGCATTGAACGTGCGTGTCCCGACCAGCCGCTCGAGCAGCGCCGCGGGGAGCGGTTCGCCGCTGTCGACGTGCGCCGAGATCAACGGCAGCACCTCCGGCCGCCAGACGTAGTTCTCCATGAACTGGCTCGGCAGCTCGACCGCGTCCCAGGCCACGCCGTTGATGCCCGCGATGCTCGGATAAGGCACTTCGGTCAGCATGTGGTGCAGGCCATGCCCGAACTCGTGGAACAGCGTGCGGACGTCATCGTGCGTCAACAGCGACGGGGCTCCGCCGACCGGCGGGGGGAAGTTGCAGATGAGGTAGGCGACCGGCAGAGACCGCCCGGTCGGCAGCTGCTTCGCGATCACGCACTCGTCCATCCACGCGCCGCTGCGCTTGCGCGGGCGGGCGTACGGGTCGAGATAGAAGCCCGCGATCCGGCGTCCGGCTTCGTCCTCGACGTCGTAGTACCGGACCGATGCGTCCCACACGGCGACTCCGGCGCGTTCGCGCACCCGAATCCGGTAGAGCCGCGCGGCGACCGCGAACAGGCCTTCCAGCACCTTCGGCAGCGGAAAATACGGACGCAGCTCCTCTTCCGAGACCTGGTAGCGGTCCCGCTTGAGCCGCTCCGAATAGAACGCGATGTCCCAGGGGTCGAGCCGTCGTCCGGCGAACCGTTCGAGCTCGTCGAACTCCGCAAGAGCGGCGGGCCGGTAGCGCTCGGCGAGATCCGCGAGGAACCGTCGGACCTGCTCCCGAGTCTTCGCCATCCGCGTCGACAGTGCGTAATCGACGAAGGTCTCGAAGGAAAGCAGCCTGGCGAGTTCGTGGCGGGCCGCGAGTATCTCTTCGATCAGCGGCGCGTTGTCGTAGCGATTCGCCGTCGGGCCGCGATCCGATGCACGCGTGACCCATGCCTCGTAGATTGCGCGGCGCAGCGCGGCGTCCTCCGCGCCATGCATCACCGCTACGTAGGTCGGTTGGTCGAGGTGCAGCAGCCAGCCGCTGCGGCCGGCGGCGGCCGCATCCGCGGCCGCTCGCGCGGTGAAGTCCGGCGGCAGTCCCGCGAGCTGCGCCGGATCCTCGATGATCCGCTCGTAGGCTCGCGCCGCATCCAGCACGTTCTCGCCGAATTTCGCGCCGAGGGTCGCGAGGCGCTGCAGGAGCTCGCGCAGGCGCGCCTGTCGGTCCGGGAGCAGGTCCACGCCGGCGAGTCGGAAGTCGCGCAGTGCATTCGCGATCAGCTGCCGCGACTCCGTCGGCAAGGCCGGCCCTTCGTGCTCCAGGATCCGGCGGTACGCGGACGCGAGCGCCGCGCTCTGTCCGATCTCGGCGGCGTACTCAGCGAGCAGCGGGACGCACTCGTTGTACGCGGTGCGCAGCTCCGGCGTGTTCGCGACGCCGTTCAGATGGGAGATCGGCGAGAACGTGCGGCTCAGTCGATGGCCCGCCTCTTCCAACGGGACGATCACGTTGTCGAATCGCGGCTCGGACTGGGCGGCGATGGCCGCGACGAGCTTCCGATTCTCCGCGAGCACGCGTTCGAGCGCCGGTCGCGCGTGTTCCGCGCGGATGCGGTCGAACGCGGGCAGGTCGGTCGTCTCGAGCAGGGGGTTGGTCACGCGGTCGCTTCCGGTCGGCGGTCGGTCGCGGCCGGGTCGGCGCTGCGCCGCGAGAAAACCAGTATATCATTGCCCCGCGTATCCATCGGGATGGAGTCTCCACGTGTCGGCGCAATCTCTCGATCTCGTCGTCGTCGGCGGCGGCAGCGGCGGCCTCGCCTGTGCCCAGCGAGCGGCAGAGTACGGCGCAAAGGTCGCCTTGATCGAATCCCATCGCCTCGGCGGAACCTGCGTGAACGTCGGTTGCGTCCCGAAGAAGGTGATGTGGAACGCGGCCCAGATCGCCGCCGCGATCGGTGACGCGAAGGATTACGGCTTCGACGTCGCAGCTGGCGAACACGACTGGCTCGCGCTCAAGGGCAAGCGAGACGGTTACGTCGCGCGCTTGAACGCGATCTACGAGCGCAACCTGGCGGCGAAAGGGGTCGAATACGTCGCTGCGCGCGCATCGTTCCTGGATTCCGGCACCGTCCAGGCGGCCGGCCGCGAATTTCGCGCGCGGCACTTCGTGATCGCGACCGGCGGCCGGCCGGTCGTGCCGCCGTTGCCTGGAGCCGAGCTCGGCATCGACTCCGACGGCTTCTTCGCGCTCGAGGAACGACCCGCCCGGGCGGCGATCGTCGGCAGCGGATACGTCGCCTGCGAACTCGCGGGCGCGTTTCATGGCCTCGGCGCGGCGGTCGACCTGTTCGTGCGCAAGGACCGGCCGTTGACGCATTTCGACGAGATGCTCGGGGAAGCGCTGCTGCGCGAGATGCGCGCCCAAGGGATCGTCGTGCACACCCACGTGACGCCCGCGGCCGTGCGCAGGAGCGGCAGCGCGCTCGCGCTGGTCGCCGCGGACGGTCGCGAGTTCGAGGGCTTCGATACGCTGCTGTGGGCGATCGGCCGGCACCCGAACGTCGCGGATCTCGGGCTCGAGCGCGCGGGCGTGCGCGTGGATCCGGACGGGTTCGTGATCACCGATGGGTTCCAGGACACCAACGTCGAGGGCGTGCATGCGATCGGCGACGTGACGGGCCGGGCCGCACTCACGCCGGTCGCGATCGCGGCGGGCCGGCGGCTCAGCGACCGCTTGTTCGGTGGCGCCAAGGACCGGCGTCTCGACTACGACGTCATTCCGACCGTCGTGTTCACCCATCCGCCGATCGGTACGATCGGCCTGTCGGAAGCCGGGGCGCGAGCCGTCCACGGGGACGACGTCCATGTGTACCGCGCGGACTTCGTCGGCATGTACCATGCGGTGACCACGCACAAGCCGCGCACCGACATCAAGCTCGTCTGCGCAGGCCCGCAGCAGCGGATCGTCGGCTGCCACGTGATCGGCGCAGGTGCCGACGAGATGCTGCAGGGCTTCGCGGTCGCGATCCGGATGGGCGCGACCAAGCGGGATTTCGACGACACGGTCGCGATCCATCCGACGAGCGCCGAAGAACTCGTGACGCTGCGGTAACTGGGATGGCGATCCGCGGCTACCAAGGAATCCAGCCCCGGCTCGGTGCGCGCGTGTTCGTCGACGAGACGGCCCTGGTGATCGGCCGGGTCGCCCTCGGTGACGACGCCTCGGTGTGGCCGCTCGCGGTGTTGCGCGGCGACGTCGAGAGGATCGAGATCGGTGCGCGCACGAACGTGCAGGATGGATGCGTGCTCCACGTGGTGCACGACGGGCCGTACACCCCGGGCGGCATCGGCTTGCGGGTCGGCGTCGACGTGACCGTGGGTCACAAGGCGGTGCTGCATGCGGCGACGATCGGCGATCGATGCCTGATCGGCATGGGTGCGATCGTCCTCGATGGGGCCGTGATCGCGGACGAGGTCGTGATCGGCGCCGGTAGCGTCGTGCCGCCCGGCAAGACCCTCGCAAGCCGGGGCTTGTATCTCGGCAATCCCGCCCGCTGGGTGCGGGAACTCGGTGATGCCGAGATCGAGCGCCTGCTCTACGGTGCCCGGCAGTACGTGGCGCTCAAGGATCGGTATCTCGCGCAGGCCTGATCCCGCGATCACCGCGCCGGGCGTGTCAGCGGAACGGCGCGAGCGCGTCGAGCACCGGACGGGTGTCCGGACGCTTGCCGCGCCACAGCAGGAACGCGGCGGCGGCTTGCTCGACCAGCATTCCCCAGCCCTTTTCGATGCGGGCGGCGCGCCGCGTCCGGGCCCAGCGAGTGAAGGTCGTGTCGCCCCGGCCGTAGGCCATGTCGTAGCACAGCGTGTGTTCGTCGACCGTGCCCGCCGGCAACGGGGGCATCTCGCCCGAGAGCGAGGCCGAGGTGCCGTTCACCACCAGGTCGAACGGCGGGCCGTGGATGTCCGCGAAACCACTGCCCGTGACCGGGCCGAGATCGCGGAACTCGGCGGCCAGTGCCCGCGCGCGCGCGGGCGTGCGGTTCGCGATCAGGATCTCGCGCACCGAGCGCTCGAGCAGTGGGCCGAGCACGCCGCGCACGGCTCCGCCGGCGCCGAGCAACAGGATCCGTCGGTCCGCGAGCGGGATGCCGAGGTTGCGTTCGAGGTCGGTCACGAGTCCTTCGCCGTCGGTGTTGTCGCCGAGCAGCGTCGCGTCGTCGCGGAGCACGATGGTGTTCACCGCTTGCGCGCGCCCGGCGCGCGCGGTCAACTCATTGACGAGTTCCGCCGCCGCCTGCTTGTGCGGTACCGTGATGTTCAAGCCGCGAACGCCGCTGATCAGCAAGTGCAGCGTCTCCCGACGGAACGCCTCGGGCAGGAGGTCGTACAAGCGATAGACGATGTTCTCACCGGTGGCCTTCGCGAACATTCCGTGGATGAACGGCGACCAGCTGTGGGCGACGGGATGGCCGGCGAGTCCGTACTGGTCCGCAGCGCCATCGCCGTCCGCGCCGGTCACGGCTGCAGCCATCCCGCCGCACTTTTGGCGAAATAGGTCAATATGCCGTCCGCGCCCGCCCGCTTGATTGCGGTCAGGCTCTCCAGCGCGATCGCCCGCTCGTCGATCCAGCCGTTGCGCGCCGCGGCCATGATCATCGCGTACTCGCCGCTCACCTGGTACGCGAACGTCGGCATCCCGAAGCGCTCCTTCACCCGGTGAATCACGTCCAGATACGGCAGCGCCGGCTTCACCATCACCATGTCCGCGCCCTCGGCGATGTCCATGGCGACCTCGCGCAGCGCCTCGTCGCTGTTCGCGGGATCCATCTGGTAGGTGTGCTTGCTGCCCTTGCCGAGCTGGCCCGCCGAACCGACGGCCTCGCGAAACGGCCCGTAGAACGCCGACGCGTACTTCGCCGCGTACGCGAGTATCCGCGTGTGGACGAGGCCCGCCGCCTCGAACGCGGCGCGGATCGCACCGATCCGGCCGTCCATCATGTCCGACGGCGCGACCGCGTCGGCGCCCGCGTCGGCGTGCGAACGCGCCTGCCGCACGAGGGTCTCCACGGTCAGATCGTTCTGCACGTAGCCGGCGGCGTCGATCAGTCCGTCCTGCCCATGGGTCGTGAACGGGTCGAGGGCGACGTCGGTGATCACGCCGAGCTCCGGGAATGCCTTCTTCACCGCGCGTACCGCGCGCTGAGCGATCCCTTCCGGGTTCCACGCTTCGCGCGCATCGAGGGTCTTCTTCTCGGTCGGCGTGACCGGGAAGATCGCGATCGCGGGGATGCGCAGTTTCGCGAGCACCTCGCACTCGGCGAGCAGTCCGTCGATCGACAGCCGCTCGATGCCCGGCATCGACGGGACCGGCTGGCGCTCGCCGCGTCCCTCGACCACGAACACCGGATAGATCAGCGCATCGACCGTGAGCTGGGTCTCCCGCATCAGCCGGCGCGAGAACTCGTCGCGGCGCATGCGCCGCATGCGGGTTGCCGGATAACCGCCCGAGGATTCCTTGATCACGTCACAGCCCCGCCTTTACGAACAGATCGATGATGCGGCGCGTGCTCGCCGCGAGCGCCGGATGGTCGGCCTCGAATTGCACCGCGAGCGACTCGAGGCGATCCGCGACCGATTCCTGCGGCCCGGACGAGGTCGACGGAAAGGCCGGCGCGGGCGCCGACGAGCGATCGAGCAGCCGCGCGATGTCCTCCATGACCTTGCCGAGCAGCCCCCGCAAGCGTGGATCGGCCGTGCGGGCGTCGGCGAGTTCGGCGTGCAGCGCCGCAAGCTGTTTACGAAGATGGTCCGTGTCCATGCGAGTCTCCTTGGATGCCGCGCTCATTGTGCCACCCGTTCGTCCGTCAGGCGCGCGACCTGTGCGTACCCGGCTCCGTCGGCCGCGAGGTGCCGGTGGATCGCCGCGTAGATCTCGCCGAGCCGGGCATCGAGCCCGAACGGCGGGTTCACGATCGCGAGACCGCTGCCGACGAGACCGGCGGCGCCGCTGTCGGTGTAGATCGCGAGTTCCGCGCTCAGGATCTTCGGGATCCGCAGCGACTCGAGCCGCGTGAGCGCCGCCCGTCGCTGGCCCTCGTCCAGGATCGGGTACCAGATCAGGTACAGGCCGGTCGGCCAGCGCCGATAGCCCTCCAGGAAGGCGTGCCGGAGCGTGCGCCACTCGTCGACCGCTTCGTACGGCGGATCGATCAGCACCAATCCGCGCCGTTCGACCGGTGGCAACTGCGCCTTCAACGCGGCGTAGCCGTCACCGATCTCGACCCGTACCCGACCGGTGCCGCGGACCGCGCGCTCCGCGGCGCGCGCCTCGGCCGGCACGGCTTCGACGAGGATCGCGCGGTCCTGGGCGCGCAGCGCCGCCGCGATCAGTGCCGCGGATCCCGGATACCGGGCGAGGCGCGCACCCGCGTGCGCGCCGATCGCCGCGAAATAGTTCGCGAGCGCGGGCTCGCTCGCGCCGCGCTCGTGCAGACGCAGCACACCGCGTTCCGCCTCGCCGGATTTGCGAGCCTCCGCCGAGCGCA
>JAKBCG010000357.1 GCA_021808035.1 Pseudomonadota bacterium | reverse complement strand
CGAGGTCGAACGACGGGCTCGCGCCGCGGACCAGATCGACCTCGTCGACGAACGCCCGGTAGCGCGCGCCGAGGAATTCGCGCGCCGCGTCGCTCGCGAGGCCGTCGACGATCTCGTGGGTGCCGATCCGGCCCTTCTCGACCGCGCGATACACGTGGATCCGGTCCGTCGGCAGGTGATACACGCCGAGCAGGTCGCGGCCCATTCCGATCGGCCAGGTCACGGGCGCACACTCGATCTTCAGCACCTGCTCGACCTCGTCGAGCAGCTCGATCGGCGGGCGTCCTTCGCGATCGAGCTTGTTCACGAAGGTCATGATCGGCGTCGCGCGCAGGCGGCACACCTCCATCAGCTTGATCGTGCGCTCTTCGACGCCCTTCGCGCAGTCGATCACCATCAGGGCCGAGTCGACCGCGGTCAGCGTGCGGTAGGTGTCTTCCGAGAAGTCCTCGTGACCCGGCGTGTCGAGCAGGTTCACGATGCACTCGCCGTACGGGAACTGCATCACCGAGGACGTCACCGAGATCCCCCGCTGTTGCTCGAGCCGCATCCAGTCGGAGGTCGCATGCCGGGTCGCCTTGCGGCCCTTGACCGTCCCGGCCATCTGGATCGCGCCGCCGAACAGCAACAGCTTCTCGGTCAGGGTCGTCTTGCCGGCGTCCGGGTGCGAGATGATCGCAAAGGTCCGCCGGCGTGAGATTTCACGCTGCAAGTCGTTCATCCGGTGGTTCAACGAGGGTTCGATTCCAGTATGAGCCGCATCACGGCCGCGTCCTCGCGGCCGCCGACGGCTTGGTAGTACCCGCGACGCATTCCGACCTTCTCGAAATTCAGCGTCGCGTACAGATGCGCCGCGATCGTGTTCGAAGGACGCACTTCGAGGAAGGCCTCGCGCATCCCGGCGCTCCGCGCCCGCGATAGCAGATACGTCATCAGCGCGCGCGCGATCCCGAGGCGCCGGAATTCGGCGCGGACGCAGATGTTCAGGATGTGCGCCTCGCCGGCACCGAGCGACATGATACCGTAGCCCGCCATCGTCGTTCCAACGTCGACGACCCGGCACACGTAGCCGACCCGCAGACAGTCCCGGAAGATCCCCTCGCTCCAAGGGAACTGATAGGCTTCCTGCTCGATCGCGATCACGACCGGCACGTCGAATTCATGCATCGGCCGGATCTGCATGGCCGCGCGATCCGCGTCCCGCCTCACGCTAGCCACGCCCGGCGACCTCGCGCGCGAACTTCAGGTCCTCCCACGCCTTGCGCTTGTCGGAGGGTGTGCGCAGCAGGTATGCCGGATGATAGGTGACGACGATCGGCGGTCCGGCGCCGCCGCGCCGATGCACCCGCCCGCGCAGCTGGGCGAGCGGCGCATCCGTCGCGAGCAGGTTCTGAGCGGCGATCCGGCCGACGACGAGCACCAGCCGCGGCGCGACGAGCGCGAGCTGCCGCTCGAGGTACGGCAGGCACGCCGCCGCCTCGCGCGCCAGCGGATCGCGGTTGTTCGGTGGACGGCACTTCAGCACATTGGCGATGAACACCTGGTCCCGCGGGAGCCCGATCGCGCGCAGCATCGCGTTCAACAACTGCCCGGCCCGACCGACGAAGGGCTCGCCCTGGCGGTCCTCGTCGGCTCCGGGCGCCTCGCCGACGACGAACCAGTTGGCCCGGCGGTCGCCGACACCGAACACGGTGTGGCGGCGGGTTTCGCACAGCGCGCAGCGGCGGCACTCGACGACGAGACGTTCGAGCCCGGCCCAGTCCGCGGTCTGCGCCTCGCCCGGCGCCGATTGCGCCGGCACCGTCACCGTTGACGGTGCCGGTGCCGGTGCCGGCGATCCACGTCGCCGCCAGGTGTCGATCTGCATCGCCTCGAGGTAGGCCTTGCGACGCGCGGAAGTCATTCGATCAAGTCACGGATCCGCGCGACCGGCGGCGGCGGAGCTTGCGCACCAGCCAGACCGTCGGCGCCGACAGTGCATATCCGCCGAACGCGAGCAGCAGCGTGACCGGCGGCCAGACCGCGAGCAGCACGAAGAACAGCGGCACGAACAGGATGTGAGTGAATCGCACCCGACCGCCCAGGTCGATGTTCTTGAAGCTGTGGAACGAGAAGCGACTGATCATCAGCGCGCCCGCGCAGGCGGTGACGATGAACGCGAGCAACAGCCCCGGCAGACCCATGCGCGTCTGGTCGCTCGCGAGCCAGACCAGGGCTGCGACGATCGCGGCCGCCGAGGGGCTCGGCAGGCCTTCGAAATACCGCTTGTCCTGCACCGCGATTCGCGAGTTGAAACGCGCGAGCCGCAGCGCCGCGGACGCCGCGTAGAAGAAGCAGACCAGCCAGCCGAGGTGCCGCCACAGCGGCCCGTACTCGGCGATGCGGGCGACGCCCCACTGGTAGGTCACGATCGCCGGCGCGAGTCCGAACGACACCATGTCGGAGAGGCTGTCGTACTCCTTGCCGAACGCGCTCTCGGTATGCGTCCAGCGCGCGATGCGGCCATCCATGCCGTCGAAGATCATCGCGACGAACACCGCGATCCCGGCATTCTCGAAGTGCAGGTCGATCGCGGCCACGATCGCGTAGAAACCGGCGAACAGCGCGCCGGTCGTCATCAGGTTCGGGAGCCAATAGACCCCGCGCGGCCGCTGTTGCGGGTCGTCGCCGTCGGCGGCCTCGGCGTCGTCCGGGTGGATCGGTTCCTCGTCCATCGATGCCATGATACCAGGGGGCTCAGGTAAGATACGCGGCCATGCGCCTATCCCACTATCCGATTTCCACTCTGAAGGAAGTCCCCGCCGAGGCGGAGGTCGTCAGCCACCGGCTGATGTTGCGTGCCGGCATGATCCGTCGTCTGGCCGCCGGGTTGTACACCTGGCTGCCGATCGGACTGCGCACCCTGCGAAAGGTCGAGCGGATCATCCG
>JAKBCG010000356.1 GCA_021808035.1 Pseudomonadota bacterium | reverse complement strand
GACACGCTGAAGGAGCGGGGCATCCGCGACGATTTCATCGTGCTGGTCGGCGGTGCACCCTTGAACGAAGAGTTCGGCAAGGCGGTCGGGGCCGACGCGTACTGCCGGGACGCGGCGATCGCGGTGGAAACCGCGAAGGCGCTGATCGCGAAACGCCGCAGCGGCCGCGCCGCGGCGAACTGAGCAGGCGCCCGGGGGTCTCGATGGCGCTCGACGGGCAGGGCACGCTGATCATCGCCTGCGGTGCGCTCGCGCACGAGGTGACGGCGTTGCGCACCGCGAACGGCTGGAACGCGCTCGACGTGCGTTGTCTGCCGCCGGAGTTGCACAACCGGCCGGAGCGGATACCGGCAGCGGTCCGGGAGCTGATCCGCGAATCCCGGCCACGCTATCGATCGATTTTCGTCGCCTACGGCGATTGCGGGACCGGCGGGCGGCTGGACGAGATGCTGGCGTACGAAGGCGTCGAACGCATTCCGGGAGCGCATTGCTACGAGTTCTATGCGACCGAACGCGTGTTCGCCGCGCTCGCCGACGACGAGCCGGGCTCGTTCTACCTCACCGACTTCCTGCTGCGGCACTTCGAACGTCTGGTGATCCACGGTCTGGGCATCGACCGTCATCCGGAACTGTTCCCGGTCTATTTCGGCAACTACCGGCGCCTGGTCTACCTCGCGCAGCGGCCGGATGGGAACGCCGAGCGTGATGCGCGCGCGATCGCCGAGCGCATGGGGCTTGCGTTCGAGTACCGGTTCACCGGCTACGGGACGCTCGCGACGAGCCTGGGCGCGGCGGTCGAACGCGGTGGGGTTGCGACGCACAGTGACGAACGACGGGTGAGCGAATGGGCGAATTGACGATCATCTCCTGGCGCGACATCCCGGCGCAGGTGATCGCTAAACTGGGCCGGAAATCGGCGAAGGTGCAGCTCTCGTCGCGCTTCCAGGAAGCCGTCGACCGCGCCGCGATGCGTGCCGGCAAGGGCAGTTCCGACGCGTACCTCGCGGATTGGAAACGCAGCGCCCCGCGACCCTGCGGCGACGACCTGCAGGCCGAAGCCGCGACCGAGGCGGCTTCGCTCGAAGCGCGGTACAGCGACGCGGATCTCGAACGGTTGATCCGCGCGAAAGGCCTGGACCCGGGACCCCCGCCGGTCGAAGGCTCGGCCGAGCCCGGCACCGGAGTCTCCTGATGTACTCGGTGCGGCAATGGTCCGTGCGGCACGCGCGCGGGCTCAACTCGTTCTATCGTGGATTCGAGGCGGTGCTCGTGCGCTTCCACCGCCTGTTCGAATGGATCGGGTACGAGCGTCTCGAACGCCCGGTCGCGTTCGTCGAGCGCAACGTCAAGGGGCTCCTGTTCGACTGCCAGATGTGCGGGCAGTGCGCGTTGAGTTCGACCGGCATGTCATGTCCGATGAACTGTCCGAAGACCCTGCGCAACGGTCCCTGCGGGGGCGTGCGCGCGAACGGCCACTGTGAAGTGAAGCCGGAAATGAAATGCGTCTGGGTCGAGGCGTTCCGCGGGAGCCGTCGCATCGACGGCGGTATCGACGCGATGAGCGAGGTCCAGGTCGCGGTCGACCAGCGCCTGAAGGGCCGGTCCTCGTGGCTGCGCGTCGTGCGCGAGAAGACCGCGAAGCCCGCAGCGGCCGCGCCGGCGGCGAAGCCCGCGGGAGGGACGAGCCGATGAAGTTCGCCGACGAACCGGCGCCCGGCCAGCCGCTGCCGCCGCTGCCGGGCCACAGCTCTCCCGGGAGGCTCGAGCGGGTGTTGCGCGCGGGTTCGTTCGCGGTCACGACCGAGCTCGCACCGCCGGATTCCGCCGACCCGCAGGAGGTGTATGCGCGTGCGCGCGTGTTCGACGGGTACGCTGACGCGATCAACGCGACCGACGGCAGCGGCGCGAACTGTCACATGTCGAGCGTGGCCGTCTGCGCGCTCCTGACGCGCATCGGCTACGCGCCCGTGATGCAGATTTCCTGCCGGGACAAGAATCGGATCGCAATCCAGGGGGACATCCTCGGCGGCGCGGCGATGGGCGTGTGCAACATGCTCTGCCTGACCGGGGACGGTGTGCAGGCGGGAGACCACCCGCAGGCGAAGCCCGTATTCGATCTCGACTGCATGTCCTTGCTCGCGATCGCACGCACCTTGCGTGACGAAAGCCGCTTCCAGAGCGGGCGCAAGATCACGTCCCCGCCCCGTGTGTTCCTCGGCGCCGCGGAGAACCCGTCGGCGCTGCCTCACGACTGGCGCGCGCGCCGTCTCGCCAAGAAGGTCGCGGCCGGCGCGCAGTTCATCCAGACCCAGTATTGCTACGATCTGTCGCTGCTGCGCTCCTTCATGCGCCACGTCGAGGATCTCGGGCTCGCCGGCCGGGTGTTCATCCTCGCCGGTGTCGGCCCGTTGCGCTCGGCGAAGACCGCCGACTGGATGCGGCGCAACGTTCCCGGCATGCACATTCCCGATGCACTGGTCGACCGGCTCGCCGGCGCCAAGGACCCCGCCCGCGAAGGCCGGGACATCTGCGTCGAACAGATCCAGGCGATCCGCGAGATTCCCGGGATCAGCGGCGTGCACGTGATGGCGTACCGACAGGAAGAGACCGTCGCCGAGATCGTCGACCGCTCGGGCGTGCTGGCCGGCCGCGTGCCCTGGTATCCGGGCCGCGACCCGGATCCGCCGGAACCACGCCCCCACGGCGCCGCCTGAGATCCCCGGACCGCGCGCCCGAGACCACATGAAACTCCACAGGATGACCCCATGACAGACACCGTAGTGAGTTCCGCGACCAAGGAAGTGGTGATCGGCTTCGAGCGCCCGTTCGTGATCATCGGCGAGCGGATCAACCCGACGGGACGCAAGATCCTCGCGGCGGAGATGGCCGCCGGCGACTTCAGCCGGGTCGAGGCCGACGCGCGCGCCCAGGTCGAGG
>JAKBCG010000355.1 GCA_021808035.1 Pseudomonadota bacterium | reverse complement strand
GCGCGGAGTTCACACGGCAATTTTGCCCGGACTGGCGCTGCGCGAGGGGATACCGGCGGATCTGCGCACGCTCGTGGTGGTGCCGACGTTGCTGACGACGACCGCGGCCATCGAGACCCAGATCGCCCGTCTGGAAGTCCACTACCTGGCCTCGCCGCATGAGGAATTGCGCTTCGCCCTGCTCACGGATTGGCGCGATGCGACGGAAGAGCGGGTGCCATCGGACGATCGGTTGTTGCGATCGGCAATCCTCGGCATCGATCGACTGAACACGCGGCACCCTGCGGCGGCGGGTGACGAGCGGTTCATTCTTCTGCATCGCCGGCGGGTTTGGTCCGAGGTGGAGCGCCGGTGGATGGGTTGGGAGCGCAAGCGCGGCAAATTGCACGAGTTGAACCGCCTGTTGCGTGGTGCGACCGATACGACGTTCCTGAATATCGACGGTCGCCGGCCGACCGTTCCGCCGGACGTGCGCTTCGTGATCACGCTCGACGCCGACAGCCGATTGCCGCGGGAGACCGCGCGGCGGTTGATCGGCAAGCTGGCCCATCCGCTCAACCGCCCGCGCTTCGACGCCGCCGCGGGACGGGTGGTCGAGGGCTACGCGGTGCTTCAACCGCGCATATCGCCGTCGCTGCCGTGCGGAGACGAGGGTTCCCTCTTTCAGCGCATCGTCTCCAGCGCGGCGGGAATCGACCCGTACGCGGCCGCGGTCTCCGATGTCTACCAGGATCTGTTTGGCGAGGGGTCGTACACCGGCAAGGGAATCTATGACGTCGACGCCTTCGAGGCGGCGCTGCGCGGCCGGGTCGCGGACGGCACGCTGCTCAGCCATGACCTGTTCGAAGGAATCTTTGCGCGCGCGGGCCTGGCCTCGGACGTCGAAATCGTCGATGAGTTTCCGGCGCGTCACGACGTCGCCGACGCGCGCCAGCACCGGTGGGCGCGCGGCGACTGGCAGTTGTTGCCCTGGCTCTTCGGCCGGCGCCACGCGAGCCGCGACGGGGCCGCGCACGACGGGCTGCCGCTGATCGGGCGCTGGAAGATCGCGGACAACCTGCGCCGGACGCTCTCGGCGCCGGCGGCTCTCGGCGCATTGGCGATCGGCTGGACATTGCCGGTCCATGGCGCGTGCATCTGGACCGGGTTCATCCTCGCGACCATCGCGGTCCCGCCGCTGTTACCGGTGATCGCGGAAATACTGCCGCGGCGGGCGGACGTGATGCTCCGAAGCCATTTTTTCGCCCTGGGCGTGGACTGCTGGGGGGCCGCCAGACGGATTGGATTGCAGATCGTGACGCTGCCCCATCAGGCCGTGCTGATGAGCGATGCGATCGCGCGCACGTTGTTCCGTGTCTGCGTCAGTCACCGGCACCTGCTGGAATGGGTCACTGCCGCACAAGCCTCGCTGCGCGATCGGCTCGATCTCGCGAGCGCCTATCGGCGGATGAGCGGCGGCATGCTCCTCGCGATCGCGGCGGTGCTGCTGCCGGGATCATCGGCTCGGGGCTCATGGTGGCTCGTGGCGCCGTTCCTCGCGATCTGGCTGGCGGCGCCGGCGATCGCGGTCTGGATCAGCCGGCCGCCGACCCGGCCGCGCCGCTTGTCGCTGACGGATTCGCAGGCGCGGCAATTGCGGCGTGTCGCCCGTCGCACCTGGCGCTTCTTCGAGACCTTCGTGACCGCCGCGGACCAGATGCTGCCGCCGGACAATTTCCAGGAGGATCCGCGGCCGGCAGTCGCCCATCGGACCTCGCCGACGAACCTCGGGCTGTACCTGTTGGCGACCACCAGCGCCAGGGACTTCGGTTGGATCGGCACCGAGGAGGCCGTCGCTCGACTGGAGGCGACGGTCGCCACGATGGCGCGTCTGCAGCGCTGCCGCGGACACTTCTACAACTGGTACGACACGCAGGACCTGCGGCCGCTGCCGCCGCTTTACGTCTCCTCGGTCGACAGCGGCAACCTGGCCGCGCATCTGGTCACGCTCGCCAATGCGTTGCGCGATTGGCGGGCGACGCTCCGTTCGCACCAAGCGACGACCGCCGGCGCCGGGGACTCCTCGGGTCTCGCACGAGGGGCCTGGGAGGCGCTACCGAATCGCCACGATGTTCCGGCGGGAGCGTTTCACGAGCGGCTGGAGCAATTGCTGGCGGACCTGCACGGCGCGGACCGCGCGGGCGACCGCGATGATGCCGCGTCGCCGACCGACGCAGTGGCCGTGCGGGCGCGAGCATTGACGCAGGCCGCGCACCAAATGGTCGATGGGCATCCCGCCGGCGCCTGCGAGGACCTGTTGTTCTGGCTGGATGCCGTCGAGCGCAGCATCGACGCGATCCAGCGTGATCGTGGTCGTTCGCCCGAGGTCGACGCGGCGCTCGATCATCGAATGAGCGAGTTGACCGCGACCGTGCTGGCGATCGCCGCCGGCATGGATTTTGGATTTCTGCTGGATCCGCAGCGGCGGCTCCTGTCGATCGGCTATCGGGTCGCGGAAGACACGCTCGATCCGAGCTGCTACGACCTGCTCGCGTCGGAGGCGCGCTTGGCGAGTTTCTTCGCGATCGCCAAGGGTGACGTGCCGAGTCGCCATTGGTTCCGGCTCGGTCGACCGGTGACCGGGATCGGGTGCGGAGCGGCCCTGCTGTCATGGTCCGGGTCGATGTTCGAGTATCTGATGCCGTCGCTGGTGATGCGCGCTCCGCGCGGCAGCCTGTTGGACGAGACGAGCCGATTGACCGTGAGCCGGCAAATCAGCCATGCGCAGGCACTCGGCGTGCCATGGGGAATTTCGGAGTCCGCCTACAATGCACGCGACCTGGACTTCACCTATCAATACTCGAATTTCGGGGTGCCGAGTCTCGGCTTGAAGCGCGGGCTGAGCGCCAATCTGGTCATCGCCCCGTATGCCACCGCCCTCGCCGCAATGGTCCGGTCC
>JAKBCG010000354.1 GCA_021808035.1 Pseudomonadota bacterium | reverse complement strand
GAAGTCCGCGGCGCCGGCCGCCGCCTTGCGGGCCACACCGTCGATGCCGGCGGCCCGGTCGCGCGGAATCACGACCGCGTGCGCGCCCGCGGCCTCCGCGGTCCGCAGACACGCGCCGAGGTTGTGCGGATCGGTCACGCCGTCGAGCACCAGCAGGAGCGGGTCCTCGCCGAGCCGATCGAGCGCGGCGAGCAGTTCCGACTCGTCCCACGGACGGGCCCGGCGGATCGCGGCGACGACGCCCTGGTGCACGGCGTTCGACCCCGCCATCGCCGTGAGCGTCTGCGGCGTCGCGCTCTGAACCGCCAGACCGAGCGCTTCCGCGCGGTGCTTGAGCTCCCGCATGCGCCGGTCGTCGCGCCCGGCGGCGACCCAGATTTCCAGCACCCGCTCCGGGGCCCGGTCGAGCATGGCCTCGACCGCGTGCAGACCGTGCACGTGCTGGCGGGCGCGGTCAGCCACGCCGGCCTCGCCGGCGTCCGCCGGAGCGTCGCTCGCCCCGACCGGTGCGCTGCGGCTCCCCTTGGTCCAGCAGCTCGAAGTCCACCTGGCGCTGCGCGAGGTCGACCACCCGCAGTCGCACGCGCACCGGGTCCCCCATCCGCAAGCGTCGGCCGGTCGATCGTCCGACGAGTCCGAGTCCGCCGTCGTCGAGCTGCCAGTAATCGCCCGGAATGGCCGTCACGTGGACCAGTCCGTCGATCGGCATCTCCTTCAACTGCACGAACAGGCCGAACTCGAGCGCGCTGGTGATCGTCGCGTCGAAGGCCTCGCCGACGCGAGGACGCAGGTACAGGCACTTGAGGTAGCCGAGCACCTCCCGCGAGGCTTCGTCGGCACGCCGCTCACGCTGCGAACTCTCGCGCCCGAGCGACTGCAGTTCCCCGGTGTCGTAGCGATGGCCGGACGGGCTCGACGGCGCGGTCGACGCCTTCAGCGCGCGATGCACCAGCAGGTCCGGGTAGCGCCGGATCGGCGAGGTGAAGTGCGCGTACTCGGTGAGCGCGAGACCGAAATGGCCGATGTTGGTCTGCTGGTAGACGGCCTGCGCGAGCGCACGAATCACGAGCCCCTCGAGCAGCGCCCCGTCCGGCCGGTCGACCAGCCGTTCGATCAGCAGCCGGAACTCGCTCGCGGTCGGCTCCTCGGAGAACGGCGCGCCGATCTTCAGCGCGGTCATGACCCGCCGCAGCTCGTCGACGCGCTTCTCTTCCGGACGGCCGTGCACGCGGTACAGGCTCCGGGTCTGCGTGAGACGCAGCGCGGTCGCGGCCTGGACGTTCGCGGCGATCATGCATTCCTCGATCAACCGGTGCGCGTCGGTGCGCACGACCGTATGGAAGCCCTCGATCGTGCCATCGGCGCCGATCCGGGCCTTGACCTCGCCACCGCGGAAGTCGAGCGCCCCGCGCGCATCACGCGCCGCCTTCAGCGCGCCGAACAGCGTGTGCAGCGCGCGCAGCGACGCGGCGACGTCGTCGCCGAGCCGGGGCGCCGCGGGCGAGCGCGGATCCTCGAGGAACGCCCAGGCGCTTTCGTAGGTCAGGCGCTCGTGGGAGCGGATCACCGCCTCGTAGAACCGCGCCTTGCCGAGCACGCCGGTCTTGCCGACGCGCATGTCGCAGACATAGGCCAGCCGGTCGACCCGCGGCATCAGCGAGCACAGGTGGTTCGACAGGTGTTCCGGCAGCATCGGGAACACGCGGTCCGGGAAGTACACCGAGGTCGCGCGGGCGCGCGCCTCGAGATCGATCGGGTCGCCGACGCGGACGTAGTGGGAGACGTCGGCGATCGCGACGACGAGCCGCCAGCCGCCGCCTCGCAACGGCTCGGCGTACACCGCGTCGTCGAAGTCGCGGGCATCCTCGCCGTCGATGGTGACCAGCGGCAGATCGCGCAGGTCCTCGCGCCCGGCACAGTCGGCTGACGTGACCTGCGCGCCGAAGCGGTTGGCGGCGGCGTCGACCGGTGCCGGAAACCGCTCCGGCAGGTCGTGTCGCAGCAACGCGAGACGGGCCGCGAGATCGGCTGGTCGAAGATCGCGCAGCACCTCGACGACCCGGCCGCGCGCCGCGATCTCCCCGACCGGTCGCTTGGTGATCTCGACGATGACGTAGTCGTCGTCGGCTGCGCCGCCGCGGTCCGCGAACGGCACCTCGACCGCGTACCAATGACCGGGGTCCTCGGGCGCGACCCGGCCATGGGCGGGGCCCGTGTGCCAGATCCCGCCGACCCGCGTGGGAGCATCCGCGATGCGGCGAATCAATCGCGCCAGCGGACGGCCACGCTCGTTGACGCCGACGACGCGCACCTCGACGCGATCGTTGTGCATCAGCGTCGCCGCGTCGACGCGTGCCAGCGCGATCCAGGTCCCGCCGTCGTCCGGCACGATCGTGACCTCGCCGCTCGCACGGCCGCGCACCCGGCCGGCGACCCGTTCTCCCGATCCGACGCTCGCGTAGCCGGCGGCGGTCAGCACCGCCTGGCCGTCGCGCACCATCGCCGCGAGCCGCTTGTCGAGCGCGTCGCGCTCCGACTCGAGCGTGATGCCAAGGCGCCGCGCGATGCGGTCCGCGGTGAGCGGTTCCGGTGCCTGGGCGAGGTGCGAGAGCAACAGCTCGCGGCTCGCGATCGGGGCCGCATACCGCGACTTCTCGAGCTCGAACTTCGGATCCTGTGTCCGCCAGTCCGCACCGGGCGCGTCGTCCGCGAAGGCCCCGTGCGGCCGGTCAGCGGTGCGCGCCGGCGCGGCGGCGCGGCGGCCGTTGCGCGATCCGTGATCGCCCTTTTGATTGGTCATGTCCTCAATACTCCCGTGGCCGGCATTGCGACCATCCCATTCGATTCGATTGACAAGGCGCGGGGCTGTGCGTACATTTCGCGGCCTGCGCCGAAGGCGCGCCCCCTCATGCCCAGGTGGCGGAACTGGTAGACGCGCTG
>JAKBCG010000353.1 GCA_021808035.1 Pseudomonadota bacterium | reverse complement strand
CCAGCGCGCGCGCGAGCAGCGCGTGCCGATCGGCGTGCGTGCCGATCGCGGCCGTGAGCTCGGCGAGCCGGGGCGCGCCCGGATCGGCGAGCGCGGCCTTGAGCGAGGGCAGCGCGCCGAGCGCGTCGCGCAGGGTGGCCAGATCGCGCGGCCGCGCCGAGCGCAGCGCGACGCGCGCGAGGATGCGCTCCAGGTCGCCGATCGCGGCGAGCGGCGCGGCGAGCGGCGCGGCGAGCGGCGTGAGCGCGGCGTCGTGCCGCAACCGCTCGACCGCGTCGTAACGGGCGTTCAGGCGCGCGTGATCGCGCAGCGGCCGATGCAGCCAGCGGCGCAGGAGCCGCGCGCCCATCGCGGTCGCGGTGCGGTCGACGACGCCCGCGAGGGTGAGTTCGGGACGGCCGGCGAGGCTCTCGTCGAGCTCGAGGTTGCGGCGGGTCGCCGGATCCATCTGCAGCGCGCCGTCACGGTCCTCGGTCGCGATGCCGCGCAGATGCGGCAGCGCCGATTTCTGCGTCTCGCGCACGTAGGCGAGCAGCGCGCCGGCCGCCGCGACGCCGAGCGGTCGATCCGCGCAGCCGAACCCGGCGAGATCGTGGGTGTGGAACTGCTCGCACAGTGCGCGCGTCGCCGTGTCGGTGTCGAAGTGCCAGGGCGGTCGCAGCCGCACCGGCGTGTCGCGGCGCGCGAGCAGACTCGCGAGCGCCGGCGCCGCACCCTCGGCGATCAGGCATTCGGCCGGCCGGATGCGCTCCATTTCGGCGTCCAGCGCGTCGAGGTCGGCGAGCTCCATCAGGGTGAAGCGTCCCGCCGCCAGATCGAGCCACGCGACCGCGAACCGCCCCGCGGCCGCGTGCACGCTCGCGAGCGTGCACTCGCGCCGTTCATCGAGCAGGGCCTCGTCGGTGATCGTCCCCGGGGTCACGATCCGGACGACCTCGCGTTCCATCGGTCCGCGCGCCTGACCGGGTTCGCCGCGCTGCTCGCAGATCGCGACCGACTCGCCCCGGCGCACGAGCCGCGCGAGATAGGTGTCGAGCGTCGCGACCGGGACACCGGCCATCGGGATCGGGGCCCCGGCCGAAGCCCCGCGCTGGGTGAGCGCGATGTCGAGGAGTTTCGCGGCGCGGCGCGCGTCCTCGTAGAACAGCTCGTAGAAATCCCCCATCCGATAGAAGAGCAGCACGTCGGGGTGCTGCGCCTTGATGCGCAGGTACTGCTGCATCATCGGGGTGTGCGCCGACAGCGTGTCCGGTTCGGACACGAGGCCGGCCGAGGGTCGGGAGCCGTCTCGCATAAACCTTTCGGATCAGTGAGTTCTGCAGATGCCGCGGAAACGAGGCCGGGCCGATGCGTTCGCGCGACGGGTTACAATGCATTATGCGCAATGATCCATCGTTACGCACGGCGGTGCGCGCCGAGCGCTGGCTGGTCGCGATCCTGCTCGTGGTGGCGATCACCATTTTCGCGACGATCGGGCGGATGCCCCCGGTCGTGGCGTCGCACTTCATGGCGTCGGGCGCCGCGAACGCGGTGATGACGAGGGGGCGGTATCTGGCGTTCCTGCTGGTCGTCGCGCTCGGGCTGCCCGCCTTCATCGGTTTCGTTCCGGGACGTGCATTGAACGGCCCCAGGCCACACGTGAACCTGCCCAACCGGGATTACTGGTTCGCCCCCGAGCGCCGCGACCAGGCCGTCGCGATGCTGAAGGCCTATTTCGCCCACGTCGGCGCGGGAATGGCGGTATTCATGGCGTATGTTCATTGGCTCGTCCTGCGGGCGAATGCGTTTCGCCCACCGCATCTGGAGACGCCCGTGCTCTTCGCCGGGCTCGCGGTATTCGTCACGGGGATGCTGTTGCGCTCGATCGTGCTCGTGATCAAATTTCGCGGCGGCGCCGAGCGCTGAGTTTCCGGCGACCCTGGGAGATCCTAATCCCGGCTTTCGTACCGACCAGCGTTCCGCTAGATTGATCCGTCGAATGGCCATCCCGAGCGACGCCGCCCTCTATCGCCTCGCCGCACGCGTCGGCCGGCACGCGCTTGCGCACGGCATCACCCTCGCGACCGCCGAGTCCTGCACCGGTGGCTGGATCGGCAAGGCGCTGACCGACGTGCCGGGCAGTTCCGGGTGGTTCGCGGCGGGCTTCATCACGTACAGCAATCCGGCCAAACGTCGGCTCGGGGTGCCGGCCAGCGTGTTGGCGACCCAGGGCGCGGTCAGCGAACCGGTCGTCCGGGCGATGGCGCGGGCGGCGCTCGCGCGTAGCGGCGCGGACCGGGCGGTCGCGGTCAGCGGCATTGCGGGTCCGACCGGGGGCGTGCCGGGCAAGCCCGTCGGCACGGTGTGGATCTGTTGGGGCGTGCGCAGCCGGGGGCGTCCGCGACTGGTCGCCCGCGAGTATCGCTTCGCGGGCGACCGCGACGCGGTGCGGCGCCAAAGCGTCGCGGCGGCGCTGCGCGGGTTGCTCGACCGATGATCGCGGTGCCGGTCGAACGGCTGTTCTTCGCAGTGTGGCCGAGCGACGCGGAGCGCGCCGCGATGGTCGCGGTCGCGGCGCGGCTCGAGCTCGATCCGCGCGTCCGGCGCATCCCGGCCGAGGAGTACCACGTGACCGTCGCGTTCGTCGGCGAGGTGCCCGCCGAGCGCATCGACGCGGTGAGCGCGATCGGGGCGCGTGTCGCCCGGGGGCCATGCACGCTGCGGTTCGATGCGTACGAGTACTGGCCGAAGCCGGAAGTCGTGGTCGCCGCGGCGCGGCAGATCCCGGCACATCTCGAGCGCCTATGGGCTGCGCTGCACGAGCAGCTCGGGGCGATCGGGTGCGCGCTCGATCCGAAGCGCCTGCGGCCGCACGTGACGCTCGCGCGCGGCGTCGCGGACACCCCGGCGCTACCGTCGCCGCCGGCGTGTGCCTGGAACGCGACGGAGCTGTGCCTGATGC
>JAKBCG010000352.1 GCA_021808035.1 Pseudomonadota bacterium | reverse complement strand
ATCAAGCTCGCGACGCTGTTCGGCTACGAGGACGCGAGCTTCACGCTCGCGGTCGAGCAGCTGATGCAGAAGTACTACCGCACGGTGATGGACTTGAGCCTGCTGAACGAGATGCTGCTGCAGCTGTTTCGCGAGGCGATCCTCACCCGTAGCGCCCCGCCGGTGCCGATCAACGCGCGCTTCCAGGTGCGCAACGACACCCTCGAGGTCACGCGTCCGGACGTGTTCACCCGCTACCCGTCGGCGCTCCTCGAGATGTTCGCGCTCCTCGAGCGCAACCCACAGGTGCGCGGGGTGCGCGCCGAGACGATCCGGCTCGTCGGGATGCACGCGAACCTGATCGACGAGGAGTTCCGCCAGAACCCACGCCACCACCGGCTGTTCATGGAGATCCTGAGCGCGCCGGCGGGCGTCACCCACGAGCTGCGGCGGATGAACCTGTACGGGGTCCTCGGCCGCTACATCCCCGCGTTCGGCCGCATCGTCGGCCGGATGCAGTACGACCTGTTCCACGCGTACACGGTCGACGCGCACACGCTGTTCGTGGTGAGCAACCTGCGCCGCCTCGCGATGCCGAAGTACAACCACGAGTTCCCCGCCTTGAGCCAGATCATGCAGTCGCTCCCGCGGGCGGAGATCGCGTACCTCGCGGCGCTGTTCCACGACATCGCGAAGGGCCGCGGCGGCGACCACTCCGAGCTCGGCGCGGTCGACGCCGAGGCGTTCTGCCTCGAGCAGGGGCTCGGTCGCTACGAGGCCCGGCTGGTCGCCTGGCTCGTCAAGCACCACCTGATGCTGTCGATCACCGCCCAGAAGAAGGACATCGGCGATCCCGAGGTGATCCGCGAGTTCGCCGGCCGGGTCGGCGACCAGACGCACCTCGACTACCTGTACGTGCTCACGGTCGCCGACGTGCGCGGCACCAACCCGAAGGCCTGGAACGCGTGGAAGGCGCGGCTGTTCGAGGAGATCTACGAACGCACCAAGGCGGCGCTGCGGCGCGGCCTCGAGAAGCCGATCGACCAGGAGGAGCTGATCCGCGAGATCCAGGCGGCGGCGCGCGCGCGGCTCGAGGCGCTCGACCCGGAGCGGATCGAACGCGTCTGGTCGCAGTGGTCCGACGCGTATTACCTGCGCTTTGCGCCCGAGGAGATCGCCTGGCACACCACGCTGCTCGCCGAGCGCCACCCGCAGGAGGACGCGCCGCTGGTCGCGATCCGCCAGCTCGCCGAGCGCGGCGGCGCGGCGGTGCTCACCTACGCGCCGCGGCGGCTGTACAGCTTCGCCCGTACGACCGCGGTGCTCGACCAGATGGGCCTGAACGTGGTGGATGCACGGCTGATCCTGAGCGCGAACGGCTTCAGCCTCGAGACCTACGTCGTGCTCGAGGACAGCGGCGCGCTGATCACCGATCCGGAACGGATCCGCGATATTGAGCGTGCGCTGTGGCGGAGCCTGCGCGAGCCGCTGGACACGGCGGTGACCGTGACCCGGCGCGCGCCGCGCCAGGTGCGCATGTTCACGACGCCGACCCAGGTCAACTTCAGCCTCGACGAGCGCAACGGCCGCACGATCCTCGATCTGGTCGCCGCCGACCGCCCGGGACTGCTGTCCGACGTCGGCAAGGTGTTCAAGGCCAAGGACATCGCGATCGACGGCGCGAAGATCATGACGGTCGGCGAGCGCGCCGAGGACGTGTTCTACATCACCGACGCGGACGGGCGGCCGCTCGGCGCCGCGGGCAGCGACCGAGTCCGCGAGGCGCTGGTGAACGCGCTCGACCGGCGGGAGAACGCCCGTGGCTGAGTCACCCACCCCACCCGCCCCACCGGCGCACGCTGACCCGCACGCGACGCTGCGCGCGGCGGTCGAACGCGCGTTCGACGCGCGCTCGACCTTCGGCCCCCGCGACGCGCCGGCCGAGACGCGCGACGCCGTCCAGACCGCGCTCGAGCTGCTCGACCAAGGCGCGCTGCGCGTCGCGACGCCGGGCCCCGGCGGCTGGCAGGTCCACGAATGGCTCAAGAAGGCGGTGCTGCTGTCGTTCCGGCTCGCCGACAACGCGCCGATCGAGGCCGGCGCGCTGCGCTTCTACGACAAGGTCCCGCTGAAGTTCAGCGGCTGGGACGAAGCGCGGTTCGCGGCCGCGGGCGTGCGCGTCGTGCCGCCGGCGACGGTGCGGCGCGGCGCCTACGTCGCGCCGAACGTCGTGCTGATGCCGAGCTACGTGAACGTCGGCGCGTACGTCGATACCGGCACGATGGTCGACACCTGGGCGACGGTCGGTTCCTGCGCGCAGATCGGGCGCAACGTGCACCTGTCCGGCGGCGTCGGCATCGGCGGGGTCCTCGAGCCGCTCCAGGCGAGCCCGACGATCGTCGAGGACGACTGCTTCATCGGCGCGCGCTCGGAGGTCGTCGAGGGCGTCATCGTCGAGGCCGGATCGGTGATCTCGATGGGCGTGTACCTCGGCGCGAGCACCCGGATCTACGACCGCGAGACCGGCCGGATCCACGTCGGCCGCGTGCCCGCGGGATCGGTCGTCGTACCCGGGTCACTGCCATCGCCCGACGGCCGGTATGCGCTCTACTGCGCGGTGATCGTGAAGCGCGTCGACGCGCAGACCCGGGCGAAGACGTCGATCAACGAGCTGCTGCGCAACCTCGACTGAGACCGGCGTGGCGGCGTGGCGGCGTGGTGACGCAGTGACGCGGCGGCGCCGCCGGCGGTTCAGGCCAGGCCGCGGTGCACGGCGGCGAGCTCGCCGCTCGCGACGAAGCGCGCTTCCTCGGCGACGTTGGTCGCGTGATCCGCGATCCGCTCCAGGCTCTTCGCGATGCTGATCAGCCGCACGCCGATGTCGACCCAGCCGGTCTCGCCGCGCATCCTCGCGAGCAGGTCCGACAGGAATTCCTTGTAGAAGCGGTCGAGCTCGGCGTCG
>JAKBCG010000351.1 GCA_021808035.1 Pseudomonadota bacterium | reverse complement strand
CGGCCTGCACCGACGTGATCGAACCGGTCTTCGTCGAGGTGATGCGTTCCTGCAGCACGCCCATTTCCTCGGCGAGCGTCGGCTGGTAGCCGACCGCCGAGGGCATGCGGCCCAGCAGCGCCGAGACCTCGGTCCCGGCGAGCGTGTAGCGGTAGATGTTGTCGATGAACATCAGCACGTCGCGGCCCTTGCCGTTCGCCTGGCGTTCGTCGCGGAAATGCTCCGCCATCGTCAGACCGGTCAGCGCGACGCGCAAGCGGTTGCCGGGCGGCTCGTTCATCTGACCGTAGACCATCGCAACCTTGTCGAGAACGCCCGACTCCTTCATCTCGTGGTAGAAGTCGTTGCCCTCGCGGGTGCGCTCGCCGACGCCGGCGAACACCGACAGGCCCGAGTGCTGCTTCGCGATGTTGTTGATGAGCTCGAGCATGTTCACGGTCTTGCCGACACCGGCGCCGCCGAACAAGCCCACCTTGCCGCCCTTCGCGAACGGGATCAGCAAGTCGATGACCTTGATCCCGGTGACCAGCAGCTCCTGCCCGCCGGTCTGCTCGTCGTAGGCCGGCGCCGGACGGTGGATCGGCAATCGGTGCGTCGTCTTGATCGGTCCGGCCTCATCCTGCGGTGTGCCGAGCACGTCCATGATGCGGCCGAGGACGCCGGCCCCGACCGGCACCGTGATCGGCTCCCCGGTGTCGGTCACCGCGAGTCCGCGCCGCAGACCCTCGGAGGGTCCCATCGCGATCGTGCGGACGACTCCGTCGCCGAGCTGCTGCTGGACTTCCAGCGTCACGCCCGCCTCGTCGATCTTCAGCGCGTGATACACCTTGGGGATCCGGTCGCGCGGAAACTCCACGTCGACGACCGCTCCGATGATCTGCACGATTCTTCCACTCGACATGCTTCAAATCCTCTAGACGGCTGCGGCCCCGCCGACGATCTCGGAGAGTTCCTTGGTGATCGCCGCTTGGCGGGCCTTGTTGTAGACGAGTTGCAGTTCTTCGATCAACTTTCCGGCGTTGTCGGACGCGCTCTTCATCGCGACCATCCGCGCCGCCATCTCGCAGGCGACGTTCTCGACCGCGCCCCGGTAGACCTGGGATTCGACGTAGCGCATCAGGATCCCGTCGAGGATCTCCGTCGCGCTCGGCTCGTAGATGTAATCCCACCGCTCCTGCAGTACGCCGGCCCCGGTCGGCTCGACGGGCAGCAGCTGCGCGACCTCGGCGCGCTGGCTCATGCTGTTCACGAACACGTTGTGCACCAGCACGAGCCGGTCGATGTCGCCCGAGCGATACGCGTCGAGCATCACCTTCACGGTGCCGATCAGTTGCGGCGTCTGCGGCCGGTCGCCGAGATGGGTCACCGAGGCGGCGATCGGGTACTTCAGGCGCTTGAACAACTGCAGGGCCTTCGTGCCGACCGCGCAGATCTGCACGCGCTCGCCGCGCGCCTCGGCCTCGCGGACCGCGGTCACGGTCGCCTTCAGCAGGTTGATGTTCAACGAGCCGCACAAGCCCCGGTCGGTGCTGATCACGATGATCCCGAGCGTCTTGACCGGCCGCTCGATCAGGAAAGGATGCTTGAAGTCGGGGTTCGCGAAACGCAGGTGGCCGATCGCCGCGCGGATCTTCTCCGCGTACGGCCTCGCGGCGCGCATCCGGTCCTGCGCCCGACGCATCTTGCTCGCGGCGACCATCTCCATCGCCTTGGTGATCTTCTGAGTGTTCTTGACACTCGAGATCTTGCTGCGGATTTCCTTCGCGACGGCCATGTCAGACGGTCGCGAAGAATTCTTCGCAGAGCTTCTTGAGTCCGGCCTCGACGTCCTTGCTGAGGTCGGGCTTGTCGTTGATGCTCTTCAGCAGCGCGCCGTAGTTCGTGCGCGCGAACGACTGCATCGCCGCCTCGGCGTCGACGACCTTGCGGCGGTCCACCTTGTCGAAGAAGCCGTTGTTCGCCGCGTACAGCGACAGTGCCATCTCCGCGACCGACATCGGTGCGTACTGTTTCTGTTTCATGAGCTCGGTCACGCGCTGGCCGCGCTCGAGCTGCCGACGGGTCGCCTCGTCGAGGTCGGACGCGAACTGGGAGAACGCCGCGAGCTCACGGTACTGCGCGAGCGCGAGACGCACCCCGCCGCCGAGCTTCTTGATGATGTTCGTCTGCGCAGCGCCGCCGACGCGCGACACCGATATGCCGGCGTTGATCGCCGGCCGGATACCGGCGTTGAAGAGGTCGGTCTCGAGGAAGATCTGTCCGTCGGTGATCGAGATCACGTTGGTCGGCACGAACGCGGTCACGTCGCCCGCCTGGGTCTCGATGATCGGCAGCCCGGTCAGTGAGCCCGTCCTGCCCTTCACGCGGCCGCGGGTCGCCTTCTCGACGTACTCTTCGTTGACGCGCGCGGACCGTTCCAGCAGGCGCGAGTGCAGATAGAACACGTCGCCGGGGTAGGCTTCGCGGCCGGGCGGCCGGCGCAGCAGCAGCGAGATCTGCCGGTACGCGACCGCCTGCTTCGACAGATCGTCGTAGACGATCAGCGCATCCTCGCCGTTGTCCATGAAGTACTCGCCCATCGCACAACCGGCATAGGGCGCGAGGTACTGCATCGCGGCCGGCGTCGACGCGGAGGCCGCGACCACGATCGTGTGGTCGAGCGCGCCGTGCTCCTCGAGCTTGCGCACGACGTTCGCGATCGAGCTCTGCTTCTGGCCGATCGCGACGTAGATGCACTTAACGCCGGTGCTCTTCTGGTTGATGATCGTGTCGACCGCGACCGCGGTCTTGCCGGTCTGGCGGTCGCCGATGATCAGCTCGCGCTGCCCGCGGCCGATCGGCACCATCGAGTCGATCGCCTTCAGGCCCGTCTGGACCGGCTGACTCACGCTCTTGCGGTAGATCACGCCCGGCGCGACGCGCTCGAGCGGCGCCTTCGCAGATCGG
>JAKBCG010000350.1 GCA_021808035.1 Pseudomonadota bacterium | reverse complement strand
GAGAGCCTTGTAGAAGTCGAGACCCGCGAGGAAGTACACGTACATCGCGGTCACGATCATCGCCGGGAACAGGAACTGCGTGCCGCCGAGCAAGGTCACGACCTGGATCGCGACCTGGCTCAGCCCGCAGGCCGTGAAGGCGACGATCGCGAGCGGCGCGTAGATCCTCTGTCGATTCGGCGAAAAGCTCGCCGCGAACACGATCACGAGCAACGGCACGGTGAGCACCACGTCGATCGTCCCCGGGATGCGATCCAGCGCGCGGCCCAGCACGAGCGCGTCCATCGCGGACAGCGCCATCGCGATCGCGATCGCGAGCAGGAGATTCGCGCGGATGTACCCGAGCGATTCCTCGAGCCGAACGCGCCGGAACTCCGCCTCGAGGTCTCGGCCGAACCGCAACCACGTAAACCCTTCCTTCAGTTGCCGCGCGTGCGGCAAGTCGGGCAGATCATCCGTCAAAGAAGGGCTCATCCACATGTTTGCATTGGACCGAATCGCGAGCGCGGTCTCTGCGACCCACGGCACAGCTTTACAGATGTCGCGGGGACCCGCGGCGGAAAAGTGTGACCACCGCCGCGATTCCGGGCCGCCAGCCGGCCCGGCGCGGATTATGTCAAATCAAACCGACCCCGCGATCATTCCGCCAGATAGCGTGCGAGATAGGTGTCGAACTCTTCCCGGTCGGCGGCCTCGATGCGCCGCTGTTGCGCATGCGACTCCTCGGCCGCGATCGCGAATTCGGCGAGCCGGCTCTCGTTCGGCGGATACAGGCCGAGGAAGTAGTCCTTGTGAACGTTCGACATCCGCAACGCGAATTGGAAGAAGGTCTCTCCGGCATCACGCATCTCGGCGAGCACCCGTGCCGACGGCGTCGCGTCCGGATCGTCGATCTTCGCGCGCTGCCGCGCGAGCGATCCCCGGTAGGGTGCGCCGGGGTCGTCCTGATCGAGCAGCTCGCAGACCGCCTCCATGTCGTCGAGCAGTTCGCCGGCCCACTCGCGCAGCGGTCGGTCTCGCCCATCCCAGCGCAGGCGCAGGCCGGGCTCGCGTCCGCGCCGCGCGACGGTCACGTGGTTGCGATCGAGGGCCTGTTGCTCGTCACGCTCGATCGGCGGGCTGTCGCGCAGCAGGCACAGCGCGAGGAACGCCTCGACGAAACGCAGCGTGTCCTGGTTCACCCCGACCGGATCGAACGCGCTCACGTCGAGCGCCCGCACTTCGAGATATTCGACGCCGCGACGCTCGAGCGCGAGCGTCGGCCGCTCGCCCGACTGCGTCACGCGCTTTGGACGGATGAAGCTGTAGTACTCGTTGCCGACCTGCAGGACGTTCGCACTCAGCTGCCGGTACTCTCCGCCGACCTTGACCCCGATCTTCTCGTAGGCCGGAAACGGCGTTCGGATCACGCGATTGAGGTCACGAACGTAAGCTTGCAGGCTGTTCACCGACACGCTCACCGTCGACTGGTTCTTGTTGCGGTAACCGATGTCGCTCATCCGCAACGAGGTCGCGTACGGCTCGAACAGGGTATCGGCATCGAGCGCCTGCAAATCGTGGTCGCGCCCCGCGAGGAACACCCGACTCACCGCCGGCGAGGTCCCGAACAGATAGAGGATCAACCAGCCGAAGCGCCGGTAATTACGCAGTGCCGCAAAATATTCGTCCGAGACGAAGGCCGCGTCCACCGCGCCCGCGGACTCGACGCGCGCGAGCGCGTCCCACAGCGGCGCCGGAAATGAATAATTGAAATGCACACCGGCGATCGCCTGCATCATGCGTCCATAGCGCAGGCTGAGGCCGTTGCGGTAGGTCGTCTTCAGCCGCCCGACGTTCGAGGATCCGTAGCGCGCGATCGGAATTTCCGCGTCGGACCCGATCGCGCAGGGCATGCTCGTCGCCCAGAGCATCTCGTCGCCGAGGTGTCGATAGACGAACTGGTGCAGGTCGCAAAGATATTGCAGCAGTTCCCAGCTCTGGCCGAACGGCGGCGTCACCAACTCGATCAAGGCCTCGGAGAAGTCGGTGGTGATCAGCGGGTTCGTCAAAGCGGCGCCGAGCGCGGCCGGATGCGCGGTCTGCGTGATCCGCCCTTGCGGCGTGACCCGCAAGGCTTCCTTCTCGACGCCCTTGCGGCCGCCGCGCAGCACGCCGCGCAGCCCGGAATTGACCAGCGACGCGACGCGACGCTCGAAACGCTTGTCGGTAAATTGACGCATCGCCCGCAAGGATACCTGAATACCCGCGGCTTTTTCCCGTGCGGGCCCGCCCCCCCTGAGCGGCGGATCCCGGTACGGCGCGGGGGACGGCGGGTCCATAATGGACGAAGGTCTCGCAACGGAGGACGAACCATGCTGGTCGGCTCGAGCGCTCGGCGCGTCGCGATCATCGGCGGCACGCGCATCCCGTTCGCGCGCGGCCAGCGCGCGTACGCGGAGGTCGGGAACCTGGAAATGTTGACCGCGGTGCTCGCCGGACTGGTCGAGCGCTTCGGGCTGCGCGGCCAATGCCTCGGGGAGGTCGCCGCCGGCGCGGTGATCAAGCACCCGAGCCAATGGAACCTCGCGCGCGAGTGCGTGCTCGGCTCGGGCCTCGCACCGCAGACGCCGGCGGTCGATCTACAGCGCGCCTGCGGCACGAGCCTCGAAGCGGCCATCCTGGTCGCCAACAAGATCGCGCTCGGGCAGATCGACGCCGGCATCGCCGGCGGCGTCGACACGGTGAGCGATCCGCCGATCGCGTTCCCGAGGAGTTTTCAACGCCTGCTGCTCCGCAGCCATCGCGCGAAGACGGCGGGAGCGCGGATCGCGCCGTGGCTCGGGCTGCGACCGCGCGACTTCAAGCCGGTGTTCCCCGACGTCGTCGAGCCGCGCACCGGCCTGTCGATGGGCGAGAGCACGGAATGGATGGTGAAGCACTGGCGCATCTCGCGCGAGGAACAGGATCGGCTC
>JAKBCG010000349.1 GCA_021808035.1 Pseudomonadota bacterium | reverse complement strand
GCGAGGTCGCCGAGGTGATCGCTTTCCTGTGCAGCGACGCCGCCGGCGGGATCAATGGCGAGGCGATCACGGTCGCGCTCGGCGGGATGTGGTGAGCGAGCCGCCGCGCCGCCTCGAGGGCGGCGCGGCCTTGGGCGCACCGTCGATGGATGCTCAACCCTGGGGCGGCGTCGACGCCGCCGACTGATCCTCGAGCGGATAGGTTCGCGGCGCCTGCGCGGGAGCCTGCGGCGCCGGTGCGGGCCCGGCACCCGCCGGCATCGGTGCGGCCGGTGCAGTCGCCGCGGGCGCGGCGGTCGGCGCGCGCGCTGCGGTGTCGGTGAGCTCATCCAAGCGGGCGAGGAAGCGTTGCGCCGCGGGCGGCGCCGCCGGCGCGTCGGCGGAGAACAGGTCCGAGGCGGTCACGCCGGAACGACCGTAGAAGCGCGCGTTCGCATCGTTGTCGATCCTGATCACGCTGCCGTCGAGCGCGATGCCCGCGAACAGCCCGCGGGTGCGCGCGTAGCTGTAGATCTCGGCGCCGAGATTGAGGTCGGTCGCCGCAGAGCCTTGGCGCCCGACCGGGCCGGTCGCGATCGAGGCGTCCGCGCCGAGCGTGAGCTTGCCGCCGGTGATGCCCTCGATGCCCTCGCGGGTCGTGAAGACCAGGACGATGTCCGAGTTCTGCGCGCCGATCTGCAGGCCCCAGCTGCCGCCGGTCAGACTGATGAACGACGGATTGCTCCACGGCGCCCCGAGCGACTTGCGCACCACCAGCACCCCGCGGCCATGGCGGCCGCCGAAGATGAACGCGACCTTGGTCACGTCGGGGATCACCGCGATGCCGTAGGCGCGCGCGAGCAGGTAGTCGGGAATCCGCTGGTCCGGCATGCCCTGGACCTGGTCGAGGACCTGGGTCGCGAGCAGCAGCCGTCCTTCGTCCCCGGCGTCCGCGCGCGCGGGGCGGACCGCGACGAGCGAAGTCATGCAGGCGATCGCGAACACCGCGACCCTGACGAGCGTAGTTCTGAACTTCATTGAGACTCCTTCGGGGAAATCGGACACGTCATCCCTCACCGAGGGCGGACCGCGCTCGGGTTCCTCAAGTTCCGCAGCATACCAAGTCTTAACCTCCGTGCGCCTGCCCGCCGACCGGGTACACTGGCGCCCAGGGCTACATCGGACGGAATCCACGCATGCAGGACGTGATCGTGATCGCGCACCGCGGAGCGAGCGGCGAGCGCCCCGAGCATACGCTCGAGTCCTACCGGCTCGCGATCGAGCAAGGCGCCGACTACATCGAGCCGGACCTGGTGATGACCCGCGACGGGGTGCTGGTCGCGCGGCATGAGAACGAGATCGGCGGCACGACCGACGTCGCCGCGCACCGACGCTTTGCGTCGCGTTGCCGCACCCAGGTGATCGACGGCGAGACGATGACCGGCTGGTTCGTCGAGGATTTCACGCTGGCGGAGATCAAGACCCTGCGGGCGCGCGAGCGGCTGCCGGCGCTGCGACCCGCGAACACCGCGTTCGACGGTCGATTCGAGGTGCCGACCTTCGACGAGATCCTCGAACTCGCGAACGCGACGAACCGCGCCCGCGGCGGCGCCGCGCGGATCGGGGTGTACCCGGAGACGAAGCATCCGGCGCATTTCCGCGCGATCGGCCTGCCTCTCGAGCGGGCCGTGCTCGATGCGCTCGACCGGCATGACTACGGCGAGCGGGGGTCGCCGGTGTTCATCCAGTCCTTCGATCCGACGAACCTCAGGATGCTGCGCGGGATGACTGCGCTGCCGCTGGTACAGCTGCTCGAGAGCACCCTCGGGGATCTCGATGACGTCGCGCGGCATGCGGATGCGATCGGGATCGAGAAGGCGCTCGCGACCGCGGAGGGCATCCGTGAGGCGCATCGCCGCGGACTCGCGGTGCACGTTTGGACGTTCCGCGCCGAGAACGAATTCCTGCCGGAACCGCTGCGTGTCGGCTCGGATCCCGCCGCGCACGGCCGCCTGCAGCAAGAGATCGAAGCCTACCTCGACGCGGGAATCGACGGATTCTTCGTCGACTTCCCCGCGATCGGCGTGCGGGCGCGCGATGCGGCGCGACGCCGCGCGGCGAGCCGTTAGCCTAGCGTATCGATCGGCGGAGATCCGACTGGGCAATACGGACGTCGATCTCGAGCCCCGTCCCCTGAGGCGGTTTTCCAAGCGCTGATCAGCGCGTTTGCGACGATCGAGTCCGCGGCGTGTGTCCCTACCGCGATCACCCCACAGGTTCCGGAATTCACGCGCGGAGTACGGTACCGTATCGCGCGCACTTCGTGGAACGGTGGTTTATCCTTACTGCGTTCTTCCTGATGTCCTGACAAATGTCCGATCACCCGCAGCCGCGTATCTATATCCGCACCGATTCCAGGGGCCGCGTCCCCTACTTCGACCGGCCGCCGCTGGCCGTCGGCGGCAGCAATGGCCTTTACACCTACGAAGACCGCGCGGTCGACGCCGGCAGCCTGCCGCCGCATTCGTTCGATGAACATATCCTGATGCTGCCGGTCGGGCAACGGCCGATCCGCTTCTGGAGCCATCTCAACGGACGGCCGCTCACGGGCCGGATCGAACCGGACCGCTTCCGCTTCCTGGCCCGCGGCGACACGCTGTCGACGACCTGGGACGCACCGCTGCGCGGTCTGTTCCTGACGCTTTCGACCGCCCTGTTCGCGCAGGCGATCGGCGATGCCATCGACAACCGGCCGGTCGATCTCGTCTCCAACATCATGCCCCACGAGGACCCGGTCCTGGCCCATCTGCTGCAGGCCATCCAGGCTTACTCGACCCGACGCGGCGTGGCCGGGAGACTGTTCGAGCAATCCCTGCTGACGGCGGTCGTCGCCCATGTCGTGGTCCGCTACGGCGCCGGGCGCCGCCACCTGGCGCACGGCCCGAACCTGCCGCAGTGGAAGTACCAGAAGCT
>JAKBCG010000348.1 GCA_021808035.1 Pseudomonadota bacterium | reverse complement strand
GCGGGTACGCGACGATCCCGTCGCGCCGTCGTACGATGAAGTCGCCGGTCGCGGCGAGATTGCGGTGAAACGAGCCCTGGATGCGGTCGTCGACCGTGATCTCGAGCGGATCGACGCGCAGCCGCAGTGCGTGCGGTCCGCGGGCTGGCAGTGTCCGTCCGCGGCAGGTCCCAGGGTAGGGGCCTTCGCGGGCCGCACGCGAGCGGCGGGTGCAGTCGCAGGGATACAGCCGCTCGAGCCCGAGCAGTGCCTCGAGTGCGCTCGCGTGGGCGGCGGTCCGCGTGCGCTGGCGCACGACCGGACCGTCCCATTCGAATCCAAACGCATCGAGCGTCCGCAGGATGCGATCGGCGGCGCCCGGGCGCTCCCGCGGTCGATCGAGGTCGTCGATGCGCAGATGGAAGCGGCCGTGATGCGACCGCGCATCGAGATACGCACCCGCCGCCGTGTAGAGCGAGCCTAGGTGCAGGTCGCCGGTCGGCGACGGCGCGAAGCGGCCGACGTAGCCGCCGGACGGTGAAGTCGAGGGTTCGCCGGCCTCAGCGGTAACGGTCGTCGCGATCCCCGTATTGCTTCTCGCGGCGTTCCCGCCGCTCCTGTGCCTCGACCGACAGCGTCGCGACCGGTCGCGCTTCGAGCCGTTTGATCCCGATTTCCTCGCCCGTCTCCAGGCAGTAACCGTAGGTTCCGTCCTCGATGCGCTTCAGGGCCTCGTCGATCTTGCGGATGAGCTTGCGCTCGCGATCCCGGGTTCGCAGCTCCAGGCTGAACTCCTCTTCCTGGGTCGCGCGATCGTTGGGGTCCGGAAAATTCGCGGCTTCGTCCTTCATGTGGAGCACCGTCCGGTCCACTTCCTCCATCAGGTCGCGTTTCCAGTTCTGCAGGATCTGCGCGAAGTGCTCGAGCTGCTCCTTGTTCATGTACTGTTCGCCACGGCGCGGAATGTACGGTTTGACGTTCCGTGGGCCGGCGAGCAGGCTCGACGATGGACCTTCGAATTCGCCCTCGTCTTCGACGTTCATGGGGCGCAGGGGCACGATGCCGAGGGCGGTCTTCGCCGCCGCCGCCGTGGTCGCGATGGCGGTCGAGGGCTTCGCGGCTGGCACGGGCTTCGCCCGGCTCTTGCCGTCCCCCGCGGCCTTCTCCGGTACTTTCGGTTTCACGACCGCCTTGACGGTCGCCTTCTTCGGCTTGCCCGCCGGCTTGGCGGCGGCGGGTTTGGCGGTGGATTTCGCCGGGGGACGCGCGGACCGTTTCGGCGCCGTCGTCCTTGCGGCGGCCTTGCGGATCGGCGTCTTCGCGGGTTTCTTGGCCTTGGCGGTCTTTTTCGCGGGCATCTGCGTCATCGCCTCCTAACCAAAGAGCGCGGGATTATACCGATGCCGCACGTCCTGTACACGCCGGCGGAAATTCGTCGATCGAGTGTACCCGATCGCCGAGTCGATGATGGGCAAGGCGGGTGCGGCCGGACGGTGCCGGCCGACCGGTCAGGGAGGCAGGTCGACCGGCGCGGCGGCTTGCCAGCCGATCGATCGGTGCTCGGCGACCACGGTGGTGTAGATGCCGCCACGCACGTTGAACTCGGCGGTGAGGCGCATGAAACGTGGCGCGGTCGCGGCGACGAGGTCGCCCAGGATCCGGTTCGTGACGGCCTCGTGGAACGCACCCTCGTTCCGGTACGACCAGATGTAGAGCTTCAGCGCCTTCAGTTCCACGCACCGTTGGTCCGGAACGTACTCCAGCCGCAGCGTCGCGAAATCCGGCTGCCCGGTCTTCGGACACAGGCAGGTGAACTCCGGGATCGTCATTCGAATCGTGTAGTCCCGCTCCGGTGATGGGTTCTCGAACGTGTCCAGCGTCTTGGTCGGTACGGTCATCGGCAGGTCCGGGGGCGGTGCGCCGCGAGGGGTTTACGAAGCCGGCATTTACTTTACACTACGCGCCACGTCGGCCGCCACGCGTCGGTCACCGCCAATCGTCACAGCGGGCCGCTTCTCACGTCGAGGTCCAGCACCGGAACATGCGTCTCGCCAAACTCAAGATCGCCGGATTCAAGTCGTTCGTCGAGCCGACGACGATCTCCTTTCCAAGCAACCTCACCGGCGTGGTCGGACCGAACGGATGCGGCAAGTCGAACATCATCGACGCCGTCCGCTGGGTCATGGGCGAGATCTCCGCGAAGCACCTGCGCGGCGAATCGATGTCGGACGTGATCTTCAACGGCTCTTCGGCGCGCAAACCGCTCGGTGCCGCGTCGGTCGAACTGGTGTTCGACAACGCGGATGGGTCCCTCGGCGGCCAGTACGCGACCTACAACGAGATTGCGCTGCGGCGAACGGTCAGCCGCGACGGCACCTCCGACTACTACATCAACGGCACCAAGGTCCGTCGCAAGGACATCACCCAGCTGTTCCTCGGCACCGGTGTCGGATCGCGCAGCTACGCGATCATCGAGCAGGGAATGATCTCGCGCGTGATCGAGGCGAGGCCGGACGACCTGCGCGCGTTCCTCGAGGAAGCGGCGGGCATTTCGCGATACAAGGAGCGGCGGCGAGAGACCGAAAGCCGGATCGCGCAGACGCGCGAGAATCTCGACCGGCTGAACGACCTGCGCGAGGAGGTGGACAAGCAGATCCGACACCTGCAGCGGCAGGCGGCGACGGCGAAGCGCTACCAGCAGCTGGTCGAGGAGCAGCGCAAGCTCCACGCCGAGGCGCTCGCACTGCGCCTGCGCGCCCTGGACGCCGAGCGGACCGAGCGCCGGACCGAGGGGATTCCCCGGGGTCGCCTTGCCGCCTTCGACGAGCACGCTCACCTCATCCGCCACTCTTCCCGCCTCCCTTCTCCAGCATCCGGACGTGGTCGCCCCGTACCGTCACGGGGATCGGGACCACCGCCTCGATGAGCTCCACGGTGATCTCCTCTTTCGCCTGGTCGATCTTCTTGACCCGGG
>JAKBCG010000347.1 GCA_021808035.1 Pseudomonadota bacterium | reverse complement strand
TCGCCTCGCCGTACCACTCGAAGCAGTTGATCGCCCATTGCACGCAGTAACCCGCGGCGATCGCGATCGGCATGCCCATCGTCATCGAATCCATCAACGCAAGCTCGTCGCGATGCGATTCGATCAGTTCCGCGAGCTTCTTCAGGTGCTTCTTGCGATCACGCGGCGCGAGGTTCGCCCAGACGCCGGATTCGAAGCTGCGCCGGGCGGCGGCGACCGCGCGATCCACATCCGCGACCGCGCAGTCCGGCAGCTTCGCGACCACCCGGCCAGTGCTCGGACTGACGACCTCGTAGGTCTTGCCGCTCTGCGCAGGCCCGAGCTTGCCGTCGATCAGGACCTGGCTCGGCAACTTCAAGGCTTGCGCGCGGGCATGCCAATCGATCTGCGCGTTCATGATGTCATTCCTCCGTTGATCGTGATCGTAACAGGGTTCGACGCGTCGGCCGCGCTCGGGTTCAACCGGCACGGCGCGTGCAGGAACCCGCGGAAGCGGACGCGGCCGCCGCGGACCGGCGCGCCCGACAAGGCGTACCGCGGGAAGCGCTGCAGGAAGCGCGAGATCGCGACGCGGGCCTCGAGCCGTCCGAGCGTGAGGCCGACGCATTGATGCGGTCCGGAACCGAACGCGAGATGCCGGTTTGGCGTGCGCCGCAGGTCGAGCCGGTCGGGATCGGGAAATTTCTGCGGATCCCGATTGGCCGCACCGATGCACAGCCAGATCCGCGTATCGGCGGGCATCGCGATGCCGCCGATCCCGGTCGGGGCGGTCGTGATCCGGTTGCCGAGCTGGTTCGAACTCTCGAAACGCAGGAATTCCTCGACCGCGGTCTCGATCGCCTCCGGCCGGTCCACCAGCATCGCACGGGCGTCGGGCCAATCGCACAGCGTGACCAGCGCGTTGCCGATCAGATTCGTCGTCGTTTCGTGGCCGGCATTCAGCAGGAAGATGCAGTTGTGCAGCAGGTCCTTGGTGCCGAGGCGTTCGCCGTCGTTCTCACCGAGGATCAACCGGGTCAGCACGTCCGTTTCCGGATCGCCGGGATCGCGGCGCCGGTCGGCGACCAGGTCCTCGAGGTAGGCGAGCATCTCGCGCACCGCGGCATTGCCGCGCGCCGCCGCGGCCTCGTCGAGCGTCGGTTCGAGCGCGCCAAGGATCGCGAGCGACCAGCCGCGCAGCGGCCCCCGATCCTCGTACGGCACCCGCAGCAGGTTGCCGATGATCTCCACCGGAATCGCGCCGGCGAAGTCGTCTATCAGGTCGATCGTTTCGCGTTTCGAGACCCGGTCGAGCAAGCCCTCGACCAGCGCAACCAACCCCGGTTCCATCACCGCGACGTGCCGCGGCGTGAGCGCACCGCCGATCAGTCGCCGCAGCTGGGTGTGCACCGGCGGGTCGCGAAACACGAGGCTCGTCGTGTGGTGCTCATACAGCGGCGAGTCGCCGAACTTCGGCCGGAACTCCCGACGTTTGTCGGAGCTGAAGGTCTTCGTGTCGCGGTAGACGCGGACGAGGTCCTCGTAACGGGTCAGGAAGTAGGAGCCATCGTCGAAGCGCTTGACCGGCGCATGGGTCCTGAGCGCGTCGTAGTAGGGATACGGGTTCGCGTGGAAATCCGGCGGCAGCTGCCTGAGGTCGAACTGCGCCGCGACGGCACGCGCCTGTTCAGGCGACCACGCCACACCCGGTTCCACGTCGCCCTCCCGTCCGCCCGATGGTCGGTCCCGTACCGTACTGAGCCCCCGGGCAATAATCAAGCGGGCGATCCCCGACAGGATTAACGCAGTCTTAAGGAGCGCGCACGCCGCGGCGCTGCGCACTTGTCGTATGGTACGCGCTCGACGTGAACGTCCACACCGCCGACGGCCGATGGAACCATCGAATCATGCCCATTCGCGAACTCAATGCGACCTGGCCCCTGCTGCTCGGCATGGGCATTCTGATGCTCGGCGCCGGCCTGCAGAGCTCCTTGCTCGGGGTGCGCGCGACGATCGAGGGGTTCCCGCCGACCGTCACGGGACTCATCATGTCCTGCTATTACGTCGGCTACCTGTTCGGCACGATCGCCACCCCGCGGATGGTGCGTCGGGTCGGCCATATCCGGGCGTTCGCGGCGCTCGCGGCGGTCGCGTCCGGCGCCGCGCTCGTGCACGGCGCGTTCGTCGAACCGGTGACCTGGGCGGTGATGCGCCTCCTGTCCGGATTGTGCTTCGCGGGCATCTACGTGGTCGCCGAGAGCTGGCTCAACGACCGCGCGAGCCGCGAGACGCGCGGCCGGTTGTTCGCGATCTACATGGCGGTGCTCTACGTGGGCCTCGGCGCCGCGCAGTTCCTGCTGGTGCCCTGGAGTCCCGCGACCACCGTGCCGTTCATGATGGTGTCGTTGTTGATCTCCGCGTCGATGGTGCCGATCGTGTTGTCCGCCCAGCAAGCCCCCGAGGTCGCGCTGCCGCGCCGTGTCCGCTTGCGCGACCTGTACCGCGATGCGCCCCTCGGCGTCGCGGGCGTCACGGTCGCCGGATTGATCTCTTCGATCATCTTCTCGATGGGCACGGTGTATGCCCGCCTCAGCGGGCTCACGATCACCCAGGTCGCCGCGTTCATGTCGGTCAGCATCCTCGCGGCGGTGCTGACCCAGTACCCGGTAGGCCGGCTGTCCGACCGAATGGACCGCCGAACATTGATCGCGATCGTGTGCACGATCGCGACCGGCGTGGCCGCGACGATCGTCGTATTCCACCGGATCCCGCATGCGCTCCTGCTGGGCCTCGCAGCGCTGTTCAGCGGCTCGGCGCTCACCTTGTACTCGCAATCGGTCTCGCACGTGAACGACAAGCTCGAGCCCGCCGAGATGGTCGCCGCGAGCAGCAAGCTCCTCAGGATCAACGGGACCGCGGCCGCGTTCGGGCCCTTGGCGATGGGCGGCTTGTTCTCGGTGTTCGGGCCGCGCTCGTAT
>JAKBCG010000346.1 GCA_021808035.1 Pseudomonadota bacterium | reverse complement strand
CGGATCGCAACGCCCGTGTCCCGCCACGGTGGCACCGAGCGGGCCGGGTCCCCGAGCCACTTCGCGCTGATGCAGATGCCGGACAGGAAGCCGTGCCGCCGGTCGACGACCAGAAGTTTGCGGTGGTCGCGGCTCACCCAGCCGAACGAGTGGCCCATCCGCGGCGGATTGTAGATGCGGACCTCGCCGCCGGCGTCCCGGATCGGCGTCCAGAACCGTCTTCCCGACTGTCCAAGGCAGCCGAGCCAGTCGACGATCACCGCGACGGCGACGCCGGCGCGGGCGCGTTCGGCGAGCGCGTCGCGAAACTCGACGCCGACACAATCGTCGCGGACGATGTAATTCTCGAGGAAGATCCGGCGTTGCGCGCCGCGGATCGCGCGCAGCCAGGCGTCGAAATTCGCCTCACCATCGGTCAGCAAGTCGACCGCGTTGCCGGGGATCGGCGGTGCGCCGGCGGCGCGATTCAGCAGGCGCTCGGCGAACTTCGAGTAGGTCGGATCTCGCGGCGTCGCGGTCATCCGTCGAGTTTAGCGCGGGCGCGGACCAGGGCGGCACCGGATCCGGGATCCCGCCGGCACCGATTGCGCGGCGGGCCCGCGCGGGTCGGCCGGGCGTGCGCCGTTCAGCGCTTGCTGCAGAACTGGTCGTGGAGCGTGCGGATGATCGCCGCGGTTTCCCCGCTCGACAGAGCGTAGTGGATCGACTGTCCCCGCCGCCGGGTCGACACCAGCTTGTGCTCGCGCAGCAGCGCGAGGTGCTGCGAGACCGCGGACTGGCTCAGGCCGACGCACGATTGCAGCTGGCCGACCGACTTCTCGCCCTCGGCGAGCTGACAGACGAGGAGCAGCCGCGCCTCGTTCGCGATCGCCTTCAGGACCGCGGAGACGCGCGTCGCCCGCGTGTGCAGGGCCGCGAGCTCGCGCCGGTGCAGCAAGGTGATCGCCGCCGTGGGCGGCGTTTCCGGTGCGCGGGACCGGGGCGCGCCGCCCGGGCGCTTGCGCACCGGCGTGCGTGTCATGCGCCGCAACCGGCGAAGCCGTCGGCGGTCATCTTCGCCTCGTAGGGGCCCGCGACCTGCGTGCCCGGGACGAGCGTCGGCTTCACTTCCGCCCAGTTGTCGGGCTTCAGCACGAGCAGCCAGCCGCGCCCGTACGGATCCTCGTTCGCGATGCTCGGCGTCGCGACCAGCGTCTCGTTGACCTCGACGACCGTGCCGCCGGCCGCGACCTTCGCGGGTCCGACCCACTTGCCGGACTCCACCGTCGCGCAGGATTTGCCGGCCTTCACTTCCTTGCCGACGCCCTTCGGGGTGAACGCGACCAGGCGGCCGGCCATCGCGGTCGCGACCGCGGTCATTCCGACCTTGACGTTGCCGTCGCCGATCTCGCGGAACCAGATGTGGCTTTGCACGTCGTAGAGCAGATCATCGGGCAGATTGCATCCGCGCACCGTGGCCATGACTCGAACTCCTCTCGCCGATGCCCGTTCAACCGGACTGCGCGCGCACCGGTTTCGATGCGCAACAGAACTCGCCCAGGCGCTCGGTCTGCAGCTTCCCGCCGACGAACAAGCACAGATGATTCGCGAGCAGCGCCATCATCCGCGCGCGCCGGCCGGCGTCCGGGTGTTCAGGCTCCGATTTTAGCAGGTTGTAGTGATAGATGAGCTCGCGGCAACTCTCGCGACAGGCATTGAAGCTCGGCATCCCGCGGGCACCCTGGCGATGCAGCGCCAGCAACCAGAAGCCTTCCTGCCGGTCCGTGGTCGGCGTCTCGCCGCGTGCGCGCACCCAGTGCTCGAGGACCGCTTCGCCGAGCGCGAGGAGCTCGGCGGCGTCGTCCGGCGCCGGGGCGGCGGCGGTGAGCGTCGCCAGGCGCGACTCGACCTCGTCGAGCGGGATCATCCGAGTCCCTTGGCGGCGAGCAGCTCACGGGACTCCGACACGTTCTCGTGGAGGCCGACCTGGCGCGCCGACAGCCCGAGCGCGAGACCGAGCAACTGGGTGAAGTACACGATCTTGACCTGGGTCTTGCGCTGAAAGCGCTTCTCGGCCCGGATCTGATGCATCTCGAGCCCGGAATGGCAGGTCGGGCACTCGGTCGCGATGATCTCGGCGCCGGCCGCTTCGGCGGCGTTCAGGATGTTGAGCACGAGCTTCGTCGACAGATCGCTGTCGGAGAGCGTGTGCGCCCCCCCGCAGCACGCGGTCTTCAGCGGGAAGTCCACGTTGACCGCGCCCGCCGCGGCCAGCAGGTCGTCCATGAAGTGCGGCTTCGAGGTCGACTCGCTTCCCGGTCCGGCGTCCTTCTCCGGGAAGATGTTGCGTGGGCGGGTGTACATGCAGCCGTAGTAGTTCGCGATCCGCAAACCCTTGAGGCCGCCCTTCACGCGTGCGCGCAAGCCGTCCTCGCCGATCGCTCCTTTGAGCCAGTCGAGCGCGTGGATCGACTCGACCTGCCCGGGTTGATACGCCGCGTGTCCCGCTTTCGCGGACAACCGGGCGACGACCTCGGCGCTCGCCGGGTCGTGGGCGAGATCGTGCTCCGCCTTCTTCAGGTTGTGGTAGCAGCCGTTGCACGGCGCCATCACCACGTCCATCCGCATCTGGTTCGCGGCGATCGACATCACCCGCGACGACAGATAGGTCTGGACCTTCGGATCGATGTTCTTGACCTCCATCGCCCCGCAGCAGTTCCAGTTGTCCACCTCCACGAGGTCGAGGCCGAGCGCCTTGCCGACCGCCTTCGTCGAGCGGTTGTAGGGATGGCCGGTGCCCTCGAGCGCGCAGCCGGGGTAATAGGCGACGCGGGCGTACTTGTCGGGCTTGGTCTCGGACATCGGGCGTCAGGCTCCTTCGTGAGTCGTCGAGGCGTCGCCCGCCGCGTCGAGGCCGAGCGCCTGCCGTTGTGCGGCATGCTGGTCGTGCACGTATTCCTCGATCGCGGCGCGTGCGCGCGA
>JAKBCG010000345.1 GCA_021808035.1 Pseudomonadota bacterium | reverse complement strand
CACGATCCGCATCCCGGTGCACATGATCGAGACGATCAACAAGCTGAACCGGATCTCGCGGCAGATGCTGCAGGAGATGGGCCGCGAGCCGACTCCCGAGGAACTCGCGGTCCGGATGGAGATGCCCGAGGACAAGGTCCGCAAGGTGCTGAAGATCGCGAAGGAGCCGATCTCGATGGAGACCCCGATCGGCGACGACGAGGACTCGCATCTCGGCGACTTCATCGAGGACACGTCCGTGTCTTCGCCGATCGACTCGGCGACGACCGAGTCCTTGCGCGAGACGACGCACTCGGTGCTCGCGCAGCTCACGCCGCGCGAGGCGAAGGTGCTGCGCATGCGCTTCGGGATCGACATGAACACCGACCACACCCTCGAGGAGGTCGGCAAGCAGTTCGACGTGACCCGCGAGCGGATCCGGCAGATCGAGGCGAAGGCGCTGCGCAAGCTCCGGCATCCGAGCCGCAGCGAGCAGCTGCGCAGTTTCCTGATGGACGATTGACGGGCCCCGCGCGGGCGCCGCCCGCGCGACCCTCCCCGCTGGATCATCGGCCGCCCCCCCCCGATCCGGCCGCGGGCCCAAGGGCCGCGGCCGCCATCGGTCTGTCGCCCTCGCGCGACACCGACGAAGGGCCTAAGTAGTTACCCGTATTGGTTGGCAATGCTCGCTTGAGTATCTTGCGCGCGAAGAGAACTTGAAGAAATGGCGCGACCGTCGATCAATCCGGGTCGGCTCAGCACGCCATCAGCGAGAGGATGACAGCGATGTTGCAAAAACCCCGACTGAGAAGATTCCTGCCGCACGCATTGCTGCTCGGTGTGTGTGCGAGCGTCGCCGCCCCGAGCTGGGCGGTGCCGAGTTTCGCGCGACAGACCGGCATGGCCTGCGCGGCATGCCACACCGTGTTCCCGGAACTGACGCCGTTCGGCCGCGAGTTCAAGCTGAACGGCTACGTGCTCGACAACATGAAGCAGATCACCGGCATCACGACCAACGCGCAGTCGACGCTGTCGCTGAACGAGATCCCGCCGATCAGCATGATGCTGCAGATGTCGTACACGCACACCGGCTCGCCGCTCCCCGACAGCGCGCTGACCGGGGCGTACGCGAAGGACGGGGATGTGTTGTTCCCGCAGCAGGCGAGTTTCTTCTACGCCGGCAAGATCGCCGACAACCTCGGCGCGTTCGTGCAGTTGACCTACGACGGGGTCGGCGGCTCCTTCGGACTCGACAACACCGACATCCGCTATGCGCGGCACATCGACCTCAGCGCGTTCGGCAACAAGGATCTGGTGATCGGCGTCACGCTGAACAACAATCCGACCGTGCAGGACCCCTGGAACTCGACCCAGGCCTGGGGATTCCCGTATTCCGGGAGCTCCACCGCACCCGGACCGACGGCGTCGACCAAGCTCGACAGCGGCGGGATCGGCCAGACCGCGGGAGGGCTCGGCGTCTACGCGTGGTGGAATCACAGCCTGTACGCCGAGGTGACGCTCTACGCGGCGGCGATCCAGGGCGGCGCGCACCCGCTCGACAGCACGCAGACGGCGGTGATCCACGGCGTCTCGCCGTACTGGCGCCTCGCCTACGAGTCCCGCTGGGGCCGCAATTCGCTGGAAGTCGGCACCTACGGGATCGACGCCCACCTGCATCCGGGCGGCGGCAACGCGCTCGCCGGGCCGACCGACGAGTACTTCGACGTCGCGGGCGACCTGCAATACCAGTACATCGGCGAGAACAACATCTTCTCGCTGACCTCGACGTACATCCATGAGCGGCAGACGCTCCCGGCGAGCGTGCTCGATGGTTTGGCGGCGAACGACCACAACACCCTGAAGACGTTCAAGCTGATGGGCGGGTACTACTATCAGCGGATGATCGGCGGTGCGGTCGGGTACTTCAACACCACCGGGACGAGCGATACGGTGCTCTACGCGGCGGCGCCCGTCAGCGGGAGCGCGACGAACAGCCCGGACTCGAACGGCGAGGTCTTCGAGCTGAACTACCTGCCCTGGCTGAACACGAAGCTCCAGCTGCAGTACGTGCACTACAATAAGTTCAACGGTGGCACGACGAACTACGACGTGGGCGCGGGACCGTACCCGGTCGGCACCGGCGGCACCTACGTATACGGTCGCAGCGCGTCCGACAACGACACCTTGTACGTGCTCGCCTGGCTGAATTTCTGACGCGGAGTGAACGACTTATGAAGCGAAGAACCCTGTTGACACTGACTCTCGGCGCTTGCGTCGGCATCGGAGGGCTCGCGCAGGCGCAGAACCTCGCGAACGCGCAGGACAAGGCCGAGCTCAAGGCGACGATCAACAACTGCTCGGTCTGTCACGGCATCAATGGCCACAGCGTCTCGCCGACCTTCCCCAACTTGGCGGCGCAACAGCCGGTGTACATCGAGAACCAGCTGAAGGCGTTCAAGGACCACTCGCGTGGCGACCCGAACGCGCAGGCGTTCATGTGGGGCATGGCCTCCGGACTCAGCGACCAGATGATCGGTCAGGTCGCCGAGTACTTCGCGTCGCAGCCCCCGCCGCCGCCCGAGAAGGGCGATCCGAAGCTGATCGCGGAAGGCCATCACATCTTCACGCACGGAATCCCGGCCGAGGGGGTCCCCGCATGCGCAAGCTGTCATGGGCCGGACGCGGCGGGTCGCGGGATGTTTCCGCGCCTCGCCGGTCAGCACCAGGAGTACCTGCTGAAGCAACTCCTGGTGATCCAGACCGCGCTGCGTAATGCGCCGGTGATGCACGGCGTGATCAAGGATCTGAGCCGGCAGCAGATGGACGCGGTCACGACCTACCTGGCGTCGCTCTAAACCCCCCCCCGGGGAAACGCCGCCCGCCGATCGACAACGATCGGCGGGCTTTTTTCTGCCTGCGTGCCCGCAAAGCGGCCCGCGGCGACACCGAACGCCGCCAGAGCGGGATAACGTCGCCGACCTG
>JAKBCG010000344.1 GCA_021808035.1 Pseudomonadota bacterium | reverse complement strand
TCGTCCGGCCGGCCTCCGCGACCGTCTGCGCAACCGACTCGACGATGTCCGCACCGTCGAGATGCTCCCGGAAATCCTTGACCATCAACAACGAATAGTCGATTCCGACCGCGAGGCCGATCATCGTGACGACGTTACCCAGCAGGTTCGACACCGGCATTGCACGCGCCAGCAGGAACGCCGCGCCGAACGCGACCATCGTCGCGGCGAGACCCATCAGGAACGGCAAGGCCGCCGCGACCACCGTCCCGAAGGCGATCAACAGGATCGCGAGGGTCAGCGGCAATGCACGCTTCTCGGCATGATCGCCACCCTGCGCGCTGCTCGTGTTGATGTCGTAATCGACCGCCGGGCCGCCGGTGACCGCCACCTTCGCGTCCGGATCGAGCTGCCGCAGTTCGCGACGCAGCGGCGCGAGAGCGGCGCGGACGCGCTCCACGGCGCGATGCTGCCCCGTCTCGTTCAGCGGCTTCAGCCCGACGAGCAGCATCGTGGATCGCCCGTCCACCGAGCGCAGCGACGGGTCGCCATGGTCGCCGTAACTCAGGACGGCGCTCACTTCCGGCAGCGAACGCAGCCGGGCGGCCGCGCTTCGATCCCAGGCCGCGAACTTCGGATCGGTGATCGAGCGATGCGGACTCGCGACCGCGACGATCAGGGGATCGAGGAACGGGTTGCGGAAATCCCGGCGCAAGGTCGCGTCGACGCGCTGCGACGCACTGCCGGCGACGGTCGCGGCACCGCCGATCGCGACCTGCGGGAATTCGACCGCTCCCCAGGCGCCGAACGCGATCGCGATCACCCAGAGCGAGATCACGAGGATCGGGTGTCGCGCGACGGCGCGACCGAAAGACAGGAGCGAGGATCTCATCGACGATGGCCGCCAGCTAGAATGGATAGTTGATTCCGGTGAACACCGCCGGGCCCTCGCTGCCGACGCCGACGTCGACGTAGCCGACGACGAACGGAGGCGCGATACCCCGAAAGCCGAGTCCGAACACGTGGTGCAAGTGCGTGAACGGCAGTGTACGGGAGTTCGCGAACACCTCGCCCAGGTCGATGAACGGCGTGAGTTCGATGTCGATGTGGGTCGACGCCGTGTCGAGCGACAGGACTCGCCGCCGGTACTCGATGCTGGTCGAGAACGAATTGCGTCCGTAGAAACGGCCGGCCCCATAGCCGCGCAGGGGCTGCTCCTCCCCGAGCACGCTGCTGTCGCCGCCGATGCTCGACAGGCTCCAGAACGGCACGTTTTCCTCACCGGGCATATACCGGAGCGCAAGGTGCGCCGCGAGCACCGTCTTGGAGTTCAAGGACCAGAACTGCCGGGCGTCGAGACCGACGACGCTGTAGAGCGAATCGTTGACCGCACCATGGCTCGCGGCGATTCCGCCGAATACCACGTAGGCGCCGCCGCGGGTCGGGATGGTCATGTCGTTGCGCGTATCGTAGGCGAGTTCGACACGGTTCAAGATTTCGTGGTTCGCACCGATCCCGAGCAATCCGGCGAAGCGCGTCTGGATCGACGCGATCTTGGCCAACGACCCAGGCTGGATCGCGACTTCGCGAACCCGCATCGTCCAGGCGATCTGCCATGCTTGGGTGAGGTTCCAGCCGAGGGTGGTCTCGACGTATTTCTGCTGTTTCGTGTAGTTCGTCTCGTCGATGACCGGCGAGTTGTTGCCGATCCCGTAGAAACGCGGCGTCCCGCTGCGGTCGTACACCACGCTCGCGTCGAACGACCAACGGCTGCGGCGCAGCCGTCCGGTCTGATATTCGAAGTCGAACTCGCTTTCGACACGCTGCTTCGCGCCCGCGACCACGGACCATTGGGTATCGTCGGACGGGTACGCGAATATCCGCCCGCGCGCGCCCCAGCCGAAGTAGGGGTTGTAGATCACGTCCGGTGCGATGATCTTGCGAATCTGGCCCTGGCTGTCCGTGGCGAGCCACGTCGGAATCAGGCCGAGCGTCGTGCCGCTGTTCGGATCGACGTCGATCTCGGGCACCGGGATGAACGGCGCGGTGGCCGGGTCCAGCCACCGCGCGAGCCACGGCGGCAGCGCCGCCTGCGCCCGGCCGGCGCCGATCAGGCTGGAGAGGCCGATCGCTGCGAGCCATGCGGCCGGGACTTTCTTCAAGGCGGTCGCTCCTCGCCGTTCCAGGGCTGCGAGCTTAACAATTTTCCGGCCTGGATCGCAGCGGGCGGCGGCTCAAAGTGCTCGAAACGACCTCCGGCGCCGATGGCGAAGCACCGCATCGCGCAGGGTTCATCGATATAATTGCGGACCTTTCAGTCATTCGCGGACCCTCCCCCGTGTTCGAGACCCTGAACCGTTTGAGCGACGACGCCATCCTCGGCGTGATGGCGAAATACCGTGAGGATCCCTCGCCGCTGAAGATCGATCTCGGCGTCGGCGTGTACCGCGACGCCGAGGGCCACACGCCGGTGCTCGAATGCGTTCGGACCGCCGAACGGCGGATCGTCGCCGCACAAGTCACGAAGGCCTACGTGGCACCGGCCGGGCGGGAGGAATTCAACGCGGCCGTGGTCGATCTCGTCCTCGGCCGCGAGCATCGGGCGGTCGGCGAGCGGCGGGTGATCGCGGTGCAGACCCCCGGCGGCTGCGGTGCGCTGCGCGTCGGCGCCGAATTGCTGCGCGCGGCCGCACCGGACACCTCGATCCACGTCAGCGATCCGACCTGGGCGAATCACCTACCGTTGCTCGGCGGTGCCGGTTTGCGGCTGCAACGCTATCCGTATTACGAGGCCGCGGCACGCCGGCTGGCCTTCGACGCGATGATCGAACGGCTCGAGCGCGCGCCGACGGGCGACGTGGTGCTGCTCCACGGGTGTTGCCACAACCCGACCGGCGCCGACCTGGACGCCGATCAATGGCGCACCGTCGCCGACCTCGTGGCCCGGCGAGGCTTGTTGCCCTACCTGGATCTGGCGTATCAGGGCTTCGGC
>JAKBCG010000018.1 GCA_021808035.1 Pseudomonadota bacterium | reverse complement strand
GCGACTTGAAGGGCAGCTATTCGGGCGTGGTCGGGCTGCCGCTGTTCGAAACCGCCGCGTTGCTGATCGCGGCCGGCGTCCCCCGGTGGCGTCCACGATGAGCGTGGAGATCCTGATCAACGCGAATTCGCACGAGGCGCGCGCCGCGGTCGTCGAGGGCGGCGTGCTGCAGGAATTGTTCCTCGAGCGCGCGAGCCGTCGCGGCTTGATCAGCAACATCTACAAGGGGCGCGTCTCCCGGGTCCTGCCCGGCATGCAGGCGGCGTTCGTCGAGATCGGTCTGGAGCGCACCGCGTTCCTGCACGCGTCGGACATCCTCGACCCGCGCCACGCCGACATCGGCATCGAGCCGTCGCGCCCCGAGGGCATCCGTTCGCTGCTCGCCGAGGGCGACGAGATCCTGGTGCAGGTCGTCAAGGATCCGCTCGGCACCAAAGGGGCGCGGCTGACCACCTTCATCACGCTGCCCTCGCGATATCTCGTGTACCTGCCGCAGGGACACGGCGTCGGCGTCTCCGCGCGGATCGAGAACGAGGCGGAACGCGAACGGTTGCGGACCGCGGTGCAGGGCCTGGTGGAGCCGAACGACGGCGGCGGATTCATCGTGCGCACGGCCGCGGAGGATGCCGCGGTCGAGGCGGTGTGCCGCGACATGGTGTATCTGCGCAAGCTCTGGGAGGTCGTGCGACACAAGGGCCTGCGCACCCCCGCGGGGAGCCTGGTGCACGCCGACCTGCCGCTGCACCTGCGCATCCTCCGGGATCTCCTGCGTCCGGACGTCGACCGGGTGTTGATCGACCAGGGCAGCGCCTATCGCGAGATGCAGGACTTCGCCGAGACGTTCATGCCGGAGGCCGCGGCGCGGATCGAGTTGTACGCGGCGCCGCGGCCGGTGTTCGACCTGCACCGCGTCGAGGAGGAGATCCAAAAGGCCCTCGACCGCAAGGTGCCGTTGAAGTCCGGGGGATATCTGATCATCGACCAGACGGAGGCGATGACGACGATCGACGTCAACACCGGCGCGTTCGTCGGTCACCGCAACCTCGAGGAGACCATCTTTCGGACGAACCTGGAGGCCGCGGTCGCGATCGCCCGACAGATGCGCCTGCGCAACCTCGGGGGCATCATCATCATCGACTTCATCGACATGGAGGAGGCCGAGCATCGCCGGCAGGTGATCCAGGCGCTCGAGCGTGCACTCGCGTCCGACCACGTGAAGACCAGCATCTCGTCGGTCTCGCCACTCGGGCTCGTCGAGATGACCCGCAAGCGCACCCGCGAGAGCCTGGAACATTTGCTGTGCCAGGCGTGTCCCACCTGCGAGGGACGCGGCTTCGTGAAGACGGCCGAGACGGTGTGCTACGAGATCTTCCGTGAAATCCTCCGCCAATCGCGGCAATTCGAGTGCCAGGAACTCATGGTCCTCGCGCATCAGGACGTGATCGAACGACTGCTCGACGAGGAATCCGCCGGACTCGGGGAGATCGAGATCGCGGTCGGCAAACCGATTCGTCTGCAGACGGAAGCCCTCTACGCGGTCGATCAATACGACGTCGTCCTGATGTAGATGCACTTGCGGCGGTTCGCGAAGGTCCTCGGCATCGGCGCTGCGATCGCGCTCTCGCTGCTGCTCGTGGCGCTGTTCGCGACGAAGATCGCGCTCGACCGCGTGCCGCGCTATCAAACCGAGATCCGGGCCTGGGTGTTCCGGCAGACCGGATTGCACGTGCGCTTCAGCCGCGTCTCCCCGGCGCTGCGCTGGTACGGTCCGGAACTCTCGTTCCGGGACCTCGAGCTGCGTTCCGCGGACGAGCGGCGGGTGCTCGCGAAGGCGGCCCGCGGCCGCATCGGCATCGACGTCTGGCGGGTGTTGACCAGCGGCCGATGGTTCACGCCGCGGATCGACCTCGATTCCCCGACGATCGTGATCGCGCGCACCGGACCGGCACGGTTCTCGTTGACGGCCGGGATCGGCGTGCACGCGCGTTCGGCGGCGGCGTTTCGTCCGAGCGACCTGCCCCCGGGTATTCTGTCGATCCGCAACGGCCGCTTGACCGTGACCGGCTGGAATCGCCGTCTGCCGAAACTGGTCCTCGACCACGTCGATTTCTCGGCGCGTCGCGATGCGGGCACGGTGCAGGTGCGCCTCGCAGCGCGCCTGCCGGCAGCGCTCGGCGGCGCCCTGCGCTTCGCCGGCCGCGCGGACGGCCTCGGCACGTCGGTCGAGCCGCGCTGGCGTGCGACGCTCGCGAGCCGCGGCGTGTCGTTCGCGGGATGGCGGCGTCTGCTGCCCGACATGCTCGGCCATCTCCGATCGGGCGGCGGCGCGTTCCGCCTCGTCGCGAGCGGCGCCGGCCGCGATTTGACGCGCGCCAGCTTCGACTTCTCCGCGACCCGGGTCGTCGCGCGCGCGAGCGGGGGGACACTCGCGCGATTCGACCGCATCGCCGGGCATCTGCAACTGACCCACGCCGGGGATCGGTGGTCGCTCGCCGGCCGGGGTTTGCAGGCGCAACGCGATGGCCGCACCGATCCTCCGTCGCGATTCGACGTGAGCTGGCGGGGTATCCGCGGCGGCGGGCTCGACTTGCGCGCGCGCGCGAGTTATCTGCGCGCCGACAACCTGCTGCCGCTGGCGGCTCTGCTGCCGCACAACTCCACGCGGGCGCGGTTGATCGCGCTGGCGCCGACCGGCGAATGGCGCGATGCGAGCTTGTCGCTCGAGCGGGCGAACTCCCGGACGCCCTGGCGGTTCCGGGTGCGCGCCCGGTTCCACGACGCCGGTTTCGCGGCATCCGGTCGCTTCCCGGGCGTACATGGCCTGAGCGGCGTCTTGGCGGGCGACCAGAATGCCGGCCACGTGAGCTTCGTGTCGCGGTCGCTGATCGTCGATTGGCCCACCCAATGGCCACGACCGATCGGGGTCGACACGCTCGATGGAACCGTGTTCTGGAGCCGCACGCCGACGGGGCTGTTGATCGCGACGCCGCACCTCGGCTTCGGCAACACCGACGGCGCGCTCGGGATCGTCGCCGCGGTCCGGTTGCCCGGCACCGGCCATTCGCCGCTGATCGATCTCGTCGGGCGGTTGCGCGATGGCAGGCTGGCCGATGCGGCCCTGTACCTGCCGCGGGCGACGCTGCACCCGAAGGCGCTCGCGTGGCTCGACCAGGCGTTCCTCGGTGGACGCGTGCCCTCGGGCGAGGTCGTGCTTCGCGGACCCTTGCGGCACTTCCCCTTCCGCGACGGCGGCGGCGAGTTCCTCGCACACCTGCAGGTCGAGGGCGCGACGCTGCGATTCGCGCACGGCTGGCCGGCGATGCGGGATGCCGCGGCCGACGTCCGGTTCCACGATCAAGGCCTCACGGTCCGGGTCGAGCATGCGACGATCGACCGTCTGCCGATCACCGCCGCGCGGGTGAGGTTCGCGGATTTTCGCGATGCGGTGTTGACCGCACACGCCGAGACGTCGAGTGACGCGGCGGACGCGTTGCGATTCCTGCGCGACAGTCCGATCAACGGATTCGCGCACGGGAGCTTCACCGATTGGCACGCGACCGGTACGATCGGCGCGCGCGTGCGCCTGAGGTTCCCGTTCAAGGATTTCGCGCATCGCCACGTCGCCGTGCAAGCCCGGCTCGACGGCGTCACGATCGGCCGACGGGGCGTGCCGTTCGTCGCGAGCGACCTCCACGGAGACTTCACCGTGAGCCAGACTAGGATCGTCGCGGCCGACGTCGCGGGTCGCCTGCTGGGCGGGCCCGTGAGGATCGGTGCGCGTGCGGCGCGCACCGCGGCGAGCGGCACCCGGCTCGACTTCGACGGAATCGCGCACGGTGCGGCGATCGGGACCGCGATCGGTCTGCCGGCCGCGGGCCGACTCGACGGAGCGGCCGCCTGGCACGCGCAGCTCACGATCCTCGATGCGCCGGCGCGCGAGCGCCGCTTGCGACTCGCCTCCGATCTCGACGGGCTGGGGATCGAACTGCCGGCGCCGCTCGACAAGCCGGCGGAGCGGCGGATGCGGCTCTCGATCGATGTCCGCTGGCCGCGTGCCGCGGAGCCCCGGATCGACTTTTCGCTCGGCACGCTCGCCCGGGGCGTGCTCGAGTGGCAGGCGAGCGACGCCGGTGCGCGCTTCGCACGCGCCGCGATCGGATTCGGTGGCGCGGTTCCGCGCTTCGATCCGGACGACGTGCTCGATCTGCGGGGCAGGATCGCCCGGGTCGACCTGCGCGGCTGGAGCCGCTTCGTGCCGCGGGGCTCGAATACCGCGCCGTCGCGGGTGCGCGTCGGCGCGCGGCTGCGGATCGGCGAGCTCGATTATGCCGCGCTCGGGATCCGTGACCTCGAACTCGATCTTGCAGCGACCGACGGCGGCTGGCGCATCGCGTTCGGTGGTCCGAACACGGATGGCACGGTGCGGGTTCCCGCCGTGGACGGGCGCACAACGCCCTGGGACTTCGACTTCTCGAAGCTCGACGTGATCGAGCCGACGAAGGTCTCCCGTCCGCCGGACTCGCAAGCGACGGGCGCGGCGCCGCGCGTCGATCCGTCGAGGCTGCCGGCGGCGCGGATCCGCGTCGGTCGATTCACCTGGGCCGGGCGCCGGCTCGGCGCGGTGCAGGCGCGTGTCTCCGCGGTCGCCGACGGGTTGGTTCTCGACGACATGACCTTCACCGGCCGCAGCTTCGCCGCCCAACTGCGCGGCGATTGGCGTGGGACCGGCACCGGCCGCGGGCATCTCGTCGGTGCACTCACGAGCAGCAACGTCGAGGAGACCATGGCCGATCTCGGCTACGTCCGGGTGATCTCCGGCGAGTCCGGCCGGGTCGACTTCGATCTGCGCTGGGACGGGGTGCCGACGGTGGACGCGTTTCGGGAGGCCGACGGCCGGGTGAAGGTCGCGGTGGTGCACGGTCAGATCTTCGACATCAAGCCCGGCGCGGGACGGGTGCTCGGTCTCGCGAGCGTCGCCGCGCTGCCGCGGCGGCTCGCGCTCGACTTCAGCGACGTGACCGACCAGGGACTCGCGTTCGATCACGTGGACGGAACGTTCACCTTGCGCGCTGGCAACGCCTACACCAACGACGTATCGCTCAAGGGGCCGGCGGCGCAGATCGGCGTCATCGGTCGGATCGGCCTGAAGGCGCAGGACTACGACCAGATCGCGATCGTCACCAACCGGGTCGGCAGCACGCTGCCGCTCGCCGGCGCGCTCGCGGGCGGACCGGTCGTCGGCGCCGCGGTGCTGCTGTTCACCGAAGTGTTCAAGCAGCCGCTCCAGGGTCTGGAGAGGGGTTATTATCGGATCAGCGGCAGCTGGACCAATCCGAAGGTGGAAAGCATCGATCACGCGGCGGCCGCCGCCGCGATCGCCAAGGCCGGAAGGAAGGACGTGAAATAGATGGGACGGATCGCAGCCATCCAGATGAGCTCGACTCATCGTGTCGAGGAGAATCTGACGGTCGCCGGCGGTTTGCTGCGCGCCGCGAAGGACGCGGGCGCCGAAATCGCCTGCCTGCCGGAGAATTTTTCATTTCTCGGCTTGCAGGACATCGACAAGCTGGAGGTCGCGGAGACCGACGGCGCGGGACGCGTGCAGTCGTTCCTCGGCGCGACCGCGCGCGAGCTCGGCTTGTGGATACTCGCCGGCACGGTGAACCTGCGGGTCGATGCGGCCGATCGGGTCGCGAACGCCTCGCTCCTGTTCGACGCGCGGGGCCGGCGCGTCGCGCGCTACGACAAGATCCACCTGTTCGACGTCGCGATCCCGGGTCGTGACGAGCAATACCGCGAATCACGTCATGTGACGCCAGGTGACCGGATCGTCGTCGTCGACACGCCGGTCGGCCGCGCCGGCCTGTCGGTGTGCTACGACGTGCGGTTTCCCGAACTCTACCGCGCACTCGTCGCGCAGGGCGCCTACTGGCTCGCGGTGCCGTCGGCATTCACCGTGCCGACCGGACGGGCGCACTGGGAGGTGCTGCTGCGCGCGCGCGCGATAGAGAACCTGTGTTACGTCGTCGCGCCGGCGCAAGCGGGCACCCACAGCAACGGTCGGGAAACGTATGGGGACACCTTGATCGTCGATTATTGGGGGCAGGTGCTCGAGCGCCGCGGGCAGGGCGCCGGGATCGTCGTCGCCGACCTCGATCTCGACGCGCTCGCACGGACGCGCGCCCGTTTCCCCGTCCTGCAAAACCGGCGGCTCGAGTCACCTCGAGCCGCGATGGAGCCCGTATGACCGACACCAAGCTCGAAGTCGCCGAGCGCGCGATCCTGTCTCCGGCGGGTCTCGACGAACGCCGGATCGAGGCCGCGCTCGGCGGCCTGATGAACCGCGGGATCGACTACGCCGATCTGTATTTCCAGTCCTCGCGCGAGGAGTCCTGGTCGCTCGACGATCGTATCGTCAAGGAGGGCGCCCATAGCATCGAGCAGGGCGTCGGCGTGCGCGCGGTCACCGGCGAGCGTACCGGCTTCGCGTACACCGACGAGCTCGCGCCGGCGGCGCTCGAGGAGGCGGCGCGCGCCGCGCGCGCGATCGCCCGCAGCGGCGGCTCGCAGGAGCTCAAGGCGTGGTCACGCGAGCCGGGTCGGCAGCTCTACGCGCCGATCGACCCGCTCGACACCGTCCGCGACGAGGACAAGGTCGCGTGGCTGTTGCGCGTCGACGCGGAAGCGCGGCGGATCGACCCGCGCGTGAAGCAGGTGATGGCCTCGCTCGCCGCGGTTCACGAGGTCGTGCTGATCGCCGCGAGCGACGGCACGTTCGTCGCCGACGTGCGTCCGCTGGTGCGGGTGAACGTCTCGGTGATCGCCGAGCACGGTGGACGGCGCGAGCAAGGCTACAGCGGCGGCGGCGGGCGGTTCGGGATCGACGAGCTGCTGCGCGCGGATCTGCCGCTCGTCCATGCACGCGAGGCGGTGCGGCAGGCGCTGGTGAACCTCGACGCGATCGCCGCGCCGGCGGGCACGATGACCGTCGTGCTCGGGCCCGGCTGGCCCGGGATCCTGCTGCACGAGGCGATCGGCCACGGTCTCGAGGGCGACTTCAACCGCAAGGGCACCTCCGCGTTCTCCAACCGGATCGGCGAGCGCGTCGCCGCCGAATCGATCACCGTCGTCGACGACGGCACGCTCGAGCGCCGGCGGGGCTCGCTCAACGTCGACGACGAGGGCACGGCGACCCAGTGCACGGTGTTGATCGAGGACGGGATCCTGCGCGGCTATCTGCAGGACAAGCTGAACGCCCGTTTGATGAAAATGGCGCCGACCGGGAACGGCCGCCGTGAATCGTTCGCGCACATGACGCTGCCGCGAATGACGAACACCTATATGCGTGCCGGCCGTCACGCGCCCGAGGAAATCGTCGCATCGGTCGAACGGGGCCTGTACGCGGTCAACTTCGGCGGCGGGCAGGTCGACATCACGTCGGGCAAGTTCGTGTTCTCGGCGAGCGAGGCGTACCTGATCGAGCACGGCCGGATCGGCGCGCCCGTCAAGGGTGCGACCTTGATCGGCAACGGGCCCGACGTGCTCACGCGGGTGAGCATGGTCGGCGACGATCTGAAGCTCGATGCCGGCGTCGGCACCTGCGGCAAGGAGGGTCAATCGGTGCCGGTCGGCGTCGGCCAGCCGACCCTGCGGGTCGACGCGCTGACCGTCGGCGGCACGGGCTGACGGACATGGCGGCCGGGCGCGGCGGCACCGGACGCCTCGGGCGCGACGCGTATCTGCTGTGCTTCTCCGCGTTCTTCGCGGATCTCGGCTATCAGGGCGTCGCGGCGCTGTTTCCATTGCTGCTCGTGATGCACCTGCACGCGACGCTCGTCGAGTTCGGCCTCGCGACCGCCGTGGCGTTCGGCGGCGGCGCGTTCTTCGCGTATCTCGGCGGCCTCGCCGGCGATCGTTTCGACAAGAAACGCATCGCGATCATCGGCAATTCGCTGATCCCGCTGATGGCGCTGTCCGGGGTCGCGCGCGTCCCGGCGGTGGCCGCGGCGTTGTTCGCGCTCGGCTGGTGGGCGCGCTACTTCCGCAGCCCCGCGCGCCGCGCGATGCTCGTCGAGGTCACGTCACCCGAGAGCCGGGCACTCGCGTTCGGGACGCTGCATGCGCTCGACATCGCGGGCGGAATGCTGTCCGCCTTCGCCGTGTTGCTGTGCCTGGCGACGGGCGTCCCGCTCGGCACCATCCTGCTGCTCGCGATCGTGCCTCTTGCGGTGTCGACCGCGCTGCTATGGTTCGTTCGGCGCGAGACCGTGTACGCGGCGGTGACGCCGCGCGACGGGGCCGGGCGTACGGCGCGCGGGGACCACGCATTGCTCACCGCCTTGCTCGCCGCGGCGACGCTGTACGGCTTCAGTTTCTACAATCTCGGGTTCCCGATCCTGACCGCGGCCGGCGGCCGCGCGACGCGCCCGGGTTTCGAGGCCGGGGTGTTCGCATACATGGTCTATCTCGGCGTGTCCGCCTGCAGCGGCTACGTGCTCGGCCGGCGCCGCGGCGGCGCCGCGCGGTGGTTGTGGTCGCTCGGCTACCTGCCGTCGGCGCTCGGTTCGTGCGCGATCGCGCTGTGCGCGCTGCGGCATGCGCCGGAACCCGCACTCTATCTCGCGGTCGGGTTGCTCGGTCTTGGCATGGGGGCCGTCGAGACCTTCGAGCCGACCCTGGTATCGTCATTGGTCGAGCACCGCCGTCTGACCCGCGGGATGGGATTCCTGTCGGTCTCGCGCAGCCTCGGTCAATTCCTGTCGAATCTCGCGATGGGCGCGCTGTTCACGGTCGGTCCGGCCGTGCCGTATTTCTACGCGTTCGCCTCGGCGGCGCTGGCGACGATCGTGCTCGGCGTCGCGAGCCGGCGGCGCGCCTCAGATCCCGGCGATCCCGGCGAATAGGCCGAGTCCGGCGATCAGCACCGAGACGCCGATGACGATCCACGCATAGACGCCGCGCGGTCGGTGCGCGGCCGGCAGGGCCCGGAACGCGAGCAGCACCAGGAATCCGAGCACGACCGGCAGCATCAACGCGTTCATCACCTCGACCCCGATGTTCAATGCGACCAGATCGGGCGCGAGTGCGATCCCGACGGCCCCGCCGATCACCGCGACCGCATAGACGCCATAGAACCACGGGGCCTCTAGCGGATGATGCTCGAGCGAATGCCGGTAGCCGGTCACCTCGCCGAATCCCCAGGCCGCCGCGAGCGACACGACGATCGCCGCGACCATCGCGGCGCCTAAGGTGCCGAGCGCGAACACCAGCCGACCGGCGTCCGATCCGAGGGTCGGCGACAGCGCGGCGCTGATGTCGCCGATGCTGTTGAGGCTCGACCTCGCGCCCGTCCGACCGATCGTCGCGGCCGCCGCGACCAGGATCGCGGCCATCACCGCCTGCGTCACCACCGAGCCGATCGCGGTGTCCCAGCGGGCGTACGCGTAGTGCTCGGGGCCGAGCTTCTTGTCCGCGACCGCGGACTGCTGATAGAAGATCATCCACGGCATGATCACCGCGCCGATGTTCGCGGCGACGAGATACAGGTAGCCCCGATCCCCGAGCGGCAACTGGGTGAGGCCGTGCGCGAGCGCGACCGGGTCCGGATGGGCCCGGTACGCGACCACGAAGAATGCGAACTCGAACAGCCCCAGCGCGATCGCAACGCGCTCGACGCGGCGGTACGTGCCGGTCAGCACGACCAGCAGCAGGAACAGCACGCTGCAACCGAGGCTCGCGACCTTCGGGATCCCGTAGAGCTCGCCGACCGCCGCCACGCCGGAGAACTCGGTCAGCAACGCGCCGATCGCGGCGATGCCGAGCCCGCCGACCGAGACCCAGGCCCAGCCACGTCCGAAAGTCTCGCGGATGAGTTCGCCGTGTCCCTTGCCGGTGAACAGCCCGAGCCGCACCGTGAGCTCCTGGACGAGGAACAGCACCGGGATCAGCAGCGCCTGCAGCAGCAGCAGCCGGTAGCCCCACTGCACACCGCTTTGCGCGGCGGTGATGATGCTGCCGACGTCGGTGTCGGCGAGCATCACGACGAGCCCGGGCCCCATCACGGTGAGGAACATCCGCCATCCCGAGGACGGGTGCGGGCGCGCGGGCGGCGTTTGCGTCGCGCCCCGGCTCATCGGCGCGGTTCGGATTGCAGGCGCACGGTCGCGATCCGCGAGTCCGGTCCTATCGCCGGCTGTTGCGTTCGATGAACGCCGCGACGTTCGCGTGCAGTGCCTTCAGCGCCGGCTGGTAGACGTACACCATGTGTCCCGACGGGTAGAAATGCATTTCGATGTTCTTCTCCAGCGAGGCTTCCATCGGCAGGTGCTGCATCTCGAACATCGCGGCGAAGAACGGTGTCGCGAGATCGTAGTAGCCGCCGTTGAGCTGAACCTTGAGATCGGGGTCCTGCTGCATCGCCGCCGCGAGATCCGGCATCACGTTCGTCGGTCCGGGGAGTTTTGCCGGAGCGCCGGGCGGCCGATGGGTGTAGTCCCAGGTCTTCCACAGGTCGATCTCGGGCTTGTAGACCATCGCATCGCCGAATTTCAGGCGGGTGCGTACGTACTCGTTGAACGCGGACACGTAAGCGGATGCGATCGCCGACGCCTGCGGGTCATAGCCCGCTTCCTTGCTCATCGGATCGAGCGTCGCCCCGACGAAGCGCGTATCGAGGCGGCCGGTCGTCGCGTCGGGCCCGAGCAGGCTCTTCTCGAACTCGCCGCCGTTGATCCGCAGGTTCGCCTGCTCGAGGTACGCGACCGGGAGTCCGGTGTAGTCGTGCAGTTGCCGCGCGATCGCCGCCTTGCGGCTCGCGCCGAGCGCGTTGCCCGCGTCGAGCGCCCGCGCGTACGCGCCGAGCGCGAACTGCTCCACCGCCGGCAGCAGGTCGTCGAGCTTCGCAGGCGCGGCGGGCAGCTTGTGGTGGTACCACGCGGTCGCGGCGTAGGAGGGCAGTGCGAGCTCGTACGGGAGGTCGACGCCGGGGTTGAACTGCGGCGCGTCGATGCTGTCGTCGTAATTCAGGATTTGCGAGAGCAGGATCACGCCGTTGAAGTCGATCGACTTGTCGTTCTCCAGCACGTTGATCAGCGCCGCCGAGCGCGTGGTCCCGTAACTCTCGCCGAACAGGAATTTCGGCGAATTCCAGCGATCGTGCGCCGACAGGAACTGCACGATGAAGTTGGCGAATGCGTGCGCATCCTGATCGACCCCCCAGAACGCCTTCGCCTTGTCCTTGCCCCGCAGATGGCCGAAACCGGTCCCGGGCGCGTCGACGAACACGAGGTCGCTCGCATCGAGCAGGCTGTATTGGTTGTTCACCACGGCGTACGGGGCGGGCGGCACGTGGGAATCGCCGTAGACCACGACGCGCACCGGGCCGAATGCGCCCATGTGCAGCCAGATCGTCGACGATCCGGGACCGCCGTTGTACAGGAACGTGATCGGCCGGCGCGGGTCCTCGTGCTCGCCCTTGAAATACGCGAAGTACGACATGCTCGCGGCCGGCGGTTGGGCCGCGGCTTCACCGCCCGGACCGGGCGCCGGCGGGTCCGCGTCCATCGGATCGGTGACATGAACGACCATCACCCCCGCCTCGGCTTCGTAGCGGATCGGATGCCCGGCGATCGTCACGGTGCCGTGCGTGATGCGCTGTTCATCGCGCAGATAGCGGTGCATGCCCGGGGGGAGCGCCGGCGACGCCGCAACGGTGCGCGCGGCGGCGGGCGGCGTCGCCGCGGCCATCGCGGTCATGACCGGCGCGCACAGCGCGGCGAGGATCGCCGGGAGGCCGGCGAGGCAGCTTGGCTTCATACGCATCTGACGACTCCCAGCGGTGTCCATGGCGTGGACATCGTTCGCGCGTTTTCCGGCGGCGGCCCGCCCGGACCAAACGAGAAAGCATAAGAGCCGGGCGCGACCGCGTCTACCCCACGGGACCTCCTGCGACCGCACGGCGCCACCGGATCGGGTTTAGTCAAATGGACCGCTGGCGCCCGCACTCCCGCGCTAGGATCCGATCCGGCGAACCGCGATGTCTTCAGCGGAGGCGGACGTGCGACTGCCGGGCTTGATCTACGAATCACTGCCGACGGCCTACGCGGCGATCGGCGCGTTCGCGCTCGGCCTGTCGTCCATCGATACGCGCGAGTGGCGCGCGGCCGCGACGTTCTCGATCGGAATCGTCGCGCTGGTCGCGGCGCTGACGCTCGAGCTGCGCCGCCGCGGCTGCCGTGCAATGCGGCGCCGCTACAGCGGCGAGCCGATTCCGCCGCCCGCGATCGTGGTGCGGTCGCCCAGGCGCTAGGTCTTGTCGAGCACCACGGTGTCGATGACCGCGACGTCGGCGCGTTGACGCGTGCGCGTCGACCGCTCGTCGATGTAGGTGATCTCGTGCTCGCCGATCACCACGACGTCGCCGTCGTTCAGGTTGTGCCGCCGGATCCGCTTGGAGCGCAGGTAGATCCCGTTCGTGCTGTTCAAGTCCTCGATCAGGCACGAGTCGGTGTGGGTGAGGATCTGGCAGTGATGCCGGCTCACGAACTTGCTGTCGATCTGCAGGTCGTTGTCCGGGGTCCGCCCGATCACCAACCGGCCCGGCCGCAATTCACGCTCGACCGTGGTCTCGCCGCGGCGGGCGACCAGGATCCTTCCGACCGTGGGCCCGGCCAACGCCGCGTCGGGTGCGATCTCGTTCGCGAGCTTCGGCGCGTGCATCCGGTTCGTTCGGGATGCGTACTCGACCCACTGCAGCTCCTGGATCGCCGCCTCGAGGTCCTCTCGCAGCACGCAATCGGACTCCCGCGCGAACGCCGCCATCATCGCCGTGTCGCACAGGGTGTTGATCAGGCGCGGCACGCCGCCGGTGTAACGGAAGATCGCCGGATAGATCTCCTCGGCGAAGATCCGCCGGCCTTCGGCGCCGGCGACCTCGAGCCGGTGGTCGATGTACGCGCCGGTCTCCTCCGGGGTCAGCGCCGTCAGATGGAACCGCAGCCGCACGCGCTGCGCGAGCTGCACGAACTCCCGCGCATTCAACTTGTCGTTGAGCTCCGGTTGTCCGGCGAGGATGATGCGCAGCGCCTTGTCCTTGGTCGTCTCGATGCCGGACAGCATCCGGACTTCCTCGAGCACCTTGTTGTTCAGGTTCTGCGCTTCGTCGACGATCAACAGCACCCGGCGGCCCGCGGCGTGCTGCTCGATCAGGAAGTCGTTCAGCGTCGCGAGCACCTCGGCCTTCTTCATGCTGAACGGGGAGAAGCCGAACTGCACCAGTACCGATTGCAGGAACGCGGTCGGCGAGAGCTGGGTCTGGTTGATCTGCGCGACGACCGTGTCCGGTTGCAGCTCGCGCAGGAAGGTTTCGATCAACGTGGTCTTGCCCGCACCGATCTCGCCGGTGATCACGACGAAACCGTCGGTGAACCAGATCGTCGACTCCATGTACGCCTTCGCCCGGGCGTGCTGCTTGCTCAGGTAGAGGAACTGAGGGTCCGGGCTCAGCCGGAACGGGAGTTCACGAAGCCGGAAGAGTTCTAGATACATCGCGCCAACCGCCTCAGGTCCGTTTCGAACGGCATCGGCCGTTCCGCTTACGTCCAGCGAATCGATTTTAGAGCATTTTGCATCGCGGCATCGCGATCCTTCGCCCGCGCGCCGACGATCGTGCAGTGACCGAGCTTGCGTCCCGGACGCGGATCCTTGCCGTAGTCATGGTATGCGAGGCCCTCGATCCGCAGCAGCGCCTCCCGGTCCGGCATCGACCCGAGGAAATTGATCATCGCCGTGTGGCCCAACGGGCGGGTGCTGCCGAGCGGCAGGCCGCAGATCGCGCGCAGATGGTTCTCGAACTGGCTGGTCACGCAGCCGTCGATGGTCCAATGCCCGGAATTGTGCACCCGAGGCGCCATCTCGTTGGCCAGCAACCGTCCGTTCACCACGAAGAACTCGATCGCGAGTACGCCGACGTAATTCAGCGTGCGCATCACGCGGCGGAGGTGCGTCACCGCGAGGCGCTCGAGCGCCGCGTCGCGGTACGGTGCGATCCCGTAGCGCAGGATCCCGTCACGGTGGGTGTTCGCCGACAGCGGATAGATGGCGGTCTCGCCGCCGATCCCGCGAGCCCCGACGATCGATACCTCGAGCGAGAAGCGCTGGTGCTTCTCGTAGATCAGATCCCGCTTGCCGAGCGTTTCGAGCGCCCGCTCGAAGTCCGCAGGCTCGCGAAGCAGCGCCTGGCCCTTGCCATCGTAGCCGAGACGGCGCGTCTTCAACACACCGGGCAAGCCGAGGCGGCGCGCCGCGCGTTCGAGGTCCGCGCGGCCATCGACCGCGGCGTGCGGCGTCACCGGGATCCGCAGCCGCTTGAACAGCGACTTCTCGGCCAGCCGGTCCTGGGATACTTCGAGCGCGGCGGGGCCGGGCCTGATCGGGATCGTGCGTGCGAGCGGCGCGAGCGCGCTCGCGGGCACGTTCTCCCAGTCGAACGTCAAGACGTCGCAGCGCTTCGCGAGCTCGGCGAGCAACGCCGGATCGGTGAGCTCGCCGACGAGTATCGGCGCGAGCTGCGCCCCGGGTGCGTCGTCGCTGCGGTCGAGGAACAGGCATCGCAGCCCGAGCGGCGCGGCCGCGAGCGCGAGCATGCGCCCGAGCTGGCCGGCGCCGACGATTCCGACGCGGCGGGGAATCGATCCGGTCACGGCGCCCGGGGATCGGGCCGCGACAGCACGGCCGCGGTCTGCGCCGCCCGAAAAGCGTCGAGCGCGGCACGGACCTCAGGGACCTCGTTCGCGACGATCGCGGCGGCGAACAAGGCCGCATTCTTCGCGCCGGCGGCGCCGATCGCGAAGGTCGCGACCGGGATCCCGGCCGGCATCTGCACGATCGACAGCAGGGAGTCGAGGCCGTTCAGCGCCTTCGACTGCACCGGGACGCCGAGCACCGGCACCGAGGTCTTGGCCGCAGTCATGCCCGGCAGATGCGCCGCGCCGCCGGCGCCGGCGATGATCGCCTTCAAGCCTCTGTCGCGCGCGGTGGCGGCGTAGTCGAAAAGCAGGTCGGGCGTCCGGTGCGCGGACACGACCCGCACCTCGTGCGCGATCCCGAGTTCGGTGAGCATCTGCGCCGCGGGTTGCATCGTCTCCCAATCGGAGGCGGAACCCATGATGATGCCGATCAGCGCGTTCATGAGCGCCCCAGTGTACCAAACGATCAGCGGATCCACTGTCTCAGTTGGGCGAACAGCTCGCGCGCCGCCGCCGGTGGTCGGCCCGCGGCGCGTTCGCCGCGGGCCGCCTCGACCAGGCGCAGGAGCGTCGCGCGGTCCGCGGCCGGATGGGCCGCGAGAAAGTCGTCGATCGCGGCGGCTTGCGCGCCGATCAGCCGGTCGCGCCAGCGCTCGAGCTGCTGGAATGCGCGGACCTGCCGGTCGTGCTCGTGCTTGCGCGCTTCGATCCGCGCGATCACCGGTTGCGGGTCGATGCGGCGCATCAGCTTGCCGATGTACTGGCGCTGGCGCAGCCGTGCGCCGTGCGCCCGCAGACGGCGCAGTTCCCGGATCGCCGCGGCCAGCGCATCCGGCAGACCCAGCGCGTCGAGCTCCGCATCCGGCCACTCGGCAAGATCGACCCCGAGATCCTGCAGCGAGGCGGCCGCGCGCTTGCGCGCGCTCTTGCTCGGCCGTTCGGCGCCGGAGTCGGTCGCGTCCGCCGGTTCCTCGCTGCTCGTCATGCGCGCCATGCTATCACCCGGACATCCCTTCAGCCGACCCAATCCCGGCCCGGTACAATGACGGCAGCGCCCGGATGCCGGGCGACCAGGAGAGAGCCGATGGCGATCGCAGCCCACGAGC
>JAKBCG010000343.1 GCA_021808035.1 Pseudomonadota bacterium | reverse complement strand
TGATCGTCCCGGGGGTCACGATCCGGACCACCTCGCGCTCCATCGGTCCGCGGGTCTGGCCGGGCTCGCCGCGCTGCTCGCAGATCGCGACCGACTCGCCCCGGCGCACGAGGCGCGCGAGGTACGTGTCGAGCGTCGCCACCGGGACGCCGGCCATCGGAATCGGTGCGCCGGCCGAAGCGCCGCGCTGGGTGAGCGCGATGTCGAGGAGTTTCGCGGCGCGGCGCGCGTCCTCGTAGAACAGCTCGTAGAAATCCCCCATCCGGTAGAACAGCAGCACGTCGGGGTGCTGCGCCTTGATGCGCAGGTACTGCTGCATCATCGGGGTGTGCGCCGAAAGCGCGTCCGTGTCGGGCACGGCGGTGGCCGAGGGTCGGGAGCCGTCTCGCATAAACCTTGCGGATCAGTGAGTTGACGATGTGCCGCGGGAGCGAGGTCGTGTTGGTGCGTTCGCGCGACAGGCTACAATGCATTATGCGCAATGATCTGCCGTTACGCACGGCGGTGCACGCCGAGCGCCTGCTGGTCGCGATCCTGCTCGCGGTGGCGGTCTACATCGTCGCGACGATCGGTCGCATGCCGCCGATTGCGGCGTCGCACTTCATGGCTTCCGGCGCTGCGAACGGCCTGATGACGAGAGGCCGGTATCTGGCGGTCATGCTGGTATCCGCGGTCGGGCTGCCGGCATTCATCGGGTTCGTGCCGGCGCGTGCATTGAACGGCCCCACGCCGCGGGTCAACCTGCCCAACCGGGATTACTGGTTCGCCCCCGAGCGCCGCGACGGGTCGGTCGCGGCGCTGAAAGCCTATTTAGCCCGCGTCGGCGCGGGACTGGCCGTGTTCATGGCGTACGTTCATCGGCTCGTCCTGCGGGCGAATGCGCTGCACCCGCCGCATCTGGACTCGTCCGCTCTGGTCGTCGGGATCGCGGTTTTCCTGACCTGGATGCTGTTGCTCTCGACCGTGCTCGTGAGGAGATTTAGCGGCGGTGCCGAGCGCTGAGTTTCCGGCGACCCCGCGGAGGCACGATTCGGGCTTCCGTCTCGAACCGCGTTCCGTTAGATTCACCAGTCGAATGGCCGCACCGAACGACGCAACCCTCTATCGCCTCGCCGCGCGCGTCGGCCAGCACGCGCTCGCGCACGGTGTCACGATCGCGACCGCCGAATCCTGCACCGGCGGCTGGATCGGCAAGGCGCTGACCGACGTGCCGGGAAGCTCCGGGTGGTTTGCCGAGGGCTTCATCACCTACGGCAACCCGGCGAAGCGACGGCTCGGGGTGCCGGCCCGAGTGCTCACGGCGCAGGGGGCGGTCAGCGAACCGGTCGTCCGGGCGATGGTGCGCGCGGCGCTCACGCGCAGTGGCGCGGATCGGGCGGTCGCGGTCAGCGGCATTGCCGGGCCGAGCGGGGCGGTGCCGGGCAAACCCGTCGGCACGGTGTGGATCTGCTGGGGCCGGCGCGGCCGGGGGCGCCCGCGGTTGGTCGCCCAGCCGCGTCGTTTCGCGGGCGACCGCGACGCGGTGCGGCGTCAGAGCGTCGCGGCGGCGCTGCGCGGGCTGCTCGACCGATGATCGCCGAGCCGGTCGAATGGCTGTTCTTCGCGGTGTGGCCGTGCGAGGCGGAGCGCGCCGCGATGGCTGCGGTCGCGGCGCGGCTCGAACTCGGTCCGCACGTCCGGCGCCTCCCGCCCGAGGAATATCACGTGACGGTCGCGTTCGTCGGCGAGGTGCCCGCCGAGCGCATCGAAGCGCTGATCGCGATCGGGGCGCGTAGCGCTCGAGGGCCTTGTACGCTGCGGTTCGATGCGTGCGAGCACTGGCCGAAACCGGAAGTCGTCGTCGCCGCGGCGCGGCAGATCCCGGAGAACCTCGAGCGCCTGTGGGGCGAGCTGCACGAGCGGCTCGGCGAGATCGGCTGTGCGCTCGATCCGAAGCGGCTGCGGCCGCACGTGGCGCTCGCGCGTGGCGTCGCGGACGCTCCGGCGCTACCGCCGCCGCCGGCGTGCGCCTGGAACGCGACGGAGCTGTGCCTGATGCGCTCCGCGCGCGGCCGCACGACGCCAGCTTATACAGTACTCGCCCGGTGGCCACTACTGGATGAACCGGCGGCGCGCTGAGAAAACCGTGCGAACCGGTGACTAATCGCCCGAGCGCGCGACCCGGGATGTGAAATAATACGCACTCGAATTTTTCGAGGGTTTCCCCCATGGAAGAGAATCGCAAGAAGGCGCTGGCCGCGGCGCTCAGTCAGATCGAGAAGCAATTCGGCAAGGGATCGGTGATGCGGCTCGGCGATGCCGGCGCGACCTACGAGGTCGAAACGATACCGACCGGATCGCTCGGTCTCGACATCGCGCTCGGCGTCGGCGGCATTCCGCGGGGCCGCGTCATCGAGATCTTCGGGCCGGAGTCCTCGGGCAAGACCACGCTCACGCTCGCGATCATCGCGTCGGCACAGCACGCCGGGGGCACCGCGGCATTCGTCGATGCGGAGCACGCGCTCGACCCGGTGTACGCGGAAAAGCTCGGCGTCAAGGTCAACGATCTGCTGGTCTCGCAACCGGATACCGGCGAGCAGGCGCTCGAGATCACCGACATGCTGGTTCGCTCGGGCGCGATCGACGTCGTCGTCGTCGACTCGGTCGCGGCGCTCACGCCGAAAGCCGAGATCGAGGGCGAGATGGGCGATCAGCACATGGGACTGCAGGCGCGCCTGATGTCCCAGGCGCTGCGCAAGCTCACCGGCAACATCAAGCGATCGAACACCATCGTGATCTTCATCAACCAGATCCGCATGAAGATCGGCGTGATGTTCGGCAATCCCGAAACGACGACCGGCGGCAATGCGCTGAAGTTCTACTCCTCCGTGCGGATGGACATCCGGCGGATCGGCGCGATCAAGAACGGCGAGGAAGTCGTCGGCTCGATGACCCGCGTGAAGGTCGTGAAGAACAAGGTCGCGCCGCCGTTCCGCGAGGCCGA
>JAKBCG010000342.1 GCA_021808035.1 Pseudomonadota bacterium | reverse complement strand
GGTGCTCGATCCCGACGGGCCCACCGCGAAAGCCGTGCCCGACGGCCTGCTGCTGCCGTACTGTCGCGGCGGCGCGTTGCAACGTTCGCTGCTCGTCGCGCATCTGCGCGCGGTCGTCGCGATCTCGCCGGCGGGCGGCCCGCCCGTCGACGCCTGGGGTCGGGACGGCCTCGCCGCGATCCGGGCCCCCTTGCTACTGATCAACGGCAATCGGGACCGCACGGTCGGCTACCGGCGGGCCGGCAAGAGGGTGTTCGAGGAGGCGATCCACGCGCCGCGCTACCTGCTCACCTTCGAGCAGGGCGGGCACGACATCGGCCTCGACCCGGCGCCGTCGGGGATGCGGGGGACGCTGTGGAACCTCGGCTGGTTTCAGGATCCGGTGTGGAGCACGGAGCGGGTCAACGCGATCAACGCGCATTTCATCACCGCATTCCTCGATCGCTACGTCCGCGGGGAGCGGCGCTACGCCGCGTATCTCGACGTGCCGGTCGTGCACATCGACCGGGGCGTGTGGCCGAACGACCATGCGCCGTACGCGGCCTTCAGCCCCGGCACGGGCGGCGTGACCGTCTGGAAGGGGTTCCAGCGCTCGTTCGCGGTCGGGCTCGAGTTGCGCCGGGCGGACGCGGTACCGCTCACGCGCTAGCGCGGCGTGGTCCGCGGCGCATCAGCGCGATCGCGAGCAGCGCGGAGGCGGCCATCAGGAACACGCTGACCGCGTTCAGCACCGGCGTCGCGCCTTCGTGCATCCGGCCGTACATCAGCACCGTGAGCGGCGGGTTGCCGCCGACGAGCATCAGGGTCGTGTTGAAGTCGGCGAACGACAGCAGGAACGCCATCATCCCGGTGCCGACCAGCGCCGGGCGCAGGTAGGGCAGCAGGATCGTGCGGAACGTGGCCGCGGGCGACGCGCCGAGGTTCAGCGCCGCGTCCTCGAGCGTCCGGTCGAAGCGGCTGAGGCGCGCGCGCAGGGTCAGCGTCGCGATCGTCGCGATGTAGGAGAACTGGCCGAGGACCACGAGCGGCAGGCCCGGACGCAGGAAGCGCACGTACAGGTCGAAGTGGTCGTTCAGGAACTGCGCGATCTGGCTCGCGAACGCGAGGATCGAGATCCCGAGGATCACGCCCGGGATCACCAGCGGCACGAGCATCAGGATCGACAGCGCCTTCTTGCCGCGGAACTCGTGGCGCTCGAGCAGCAGGGCGTTCACGAGCCCGACCAGCACCGACAGCAGCGTGACCCAGACGCCGACCTTGCAGCTCGTCCAGATGCTGTGCATCAGCTCGCCGTCGTGGAACATCCCGAGCCGGCCGGTCGGGTCGTTCGCGAAGAACCAGTCGAGCGTGAAGCCGTGCCACGGCGGCGCCGGATAGGGCGCGTCGTTGAACGCGAACACCGACACGACGATCAGCGGCAGGAACAGGAAGCCGAGGAACGCGGTGACGTACAGCGCGGTCGCGACGCGCAGCCACGCGGGCCGCGGGAGCGAGGGGATCACGTGCGCCCCATCACGTCGCCGAAGCGCTGCCCGCTCAGTTTCAGCCCGGCGATCACGATCAGCGTCGACAGCACCAGCAGCAGGAAGCCGAATGCCGCGCCCTGGCCCCAGTCGAACCGGGTGATGAACTCGGTGTAGATCTGCTCGGTGAACCAGCCGGAATCCTTGCCGCCGAGCAGGGTCGGGGTGATGTAGTCGCCGAGCGTGAGCATGAAGACGATGATGCAGCCGGCGGTGATGCCGGGCGCCGCGTGCGGGATCACGATCTTGCGCAGCACCGTGATTCCGTTCGCGCCGAGATCGTAGGCGGCCTCGATCAGCGCGTTGTCGAGGCTCTCGAGGCTCGACACCAGCGGCACGATCATGAACAGCATCGAGTTGTAGACCAGTCCGACCATGATCGTCGTGTCGTGATAGAGGAGTTCGACCGGGTGGGCGACGATCCCGAGCTTCACGAGCAGCGCCGGCAGCACGCCGGTCTCGCGCAGCAGGATCATCCAGCCGAGCGTACGCACGGTCTCGCTGATCCAGAACGGGATCATGCACGCGAGGAACAACCAGGCCGCGGCGCGGCCGCGCGCGATCTTCGCGATCACCCACGCGATCGGGAACGCGAGACACAACGTCGCGAAGGTCGCGAGGATCGACATCCACGCCGTGCGCACGAACGTGTGCCAGTACTCAGGCTCGTGGAAGAATTCACGGTACTGCGCGAGGCTCGGTACGTAGTGGCGCAGCCCGACCTGTTCGCGAAACGACAGGACCGCGAGCTCGGCGTGCGGCAGCACGATCAGCAGCCCCAGCCACGCGAGCGCCGGGCTCATCAGCAGCGCCTTGCGCCATCCGGACCCGCTGGACGCGGCGGCCGCTGCGTCAGGCATCGCCATGGCTCCGCGCCCGGAAGCACACCGCCCGCGCCGGGTCGAAGCGGAATTCGACGGTCTCGCCCGTCCGCAGGTCGGCGAACTCCCCGGTCTGTGGCAGCGCGACCCGGACTTCGCGTCGCGAGCGTCGTTCGCGCAGCAGCACCGCGGACTTCGCGCCGTCGAACAGCAGGCTCTCGACGGTGCCCGCGTGGCCGGCGGGCTCGGACTCGCGCGGCCGGCTTAAGGTAGCGGCCTCGGGACGCACGAACACCTCGACCGCATCGCCGTTCGCGACCTCGCCTTCGCGGCGCGCCTCGACGAGCCAGCCGTCGCCGGTGTCGACGCGCACGCGGTCGCCGTCCACGCCGATCGCGCGGCCGGTCAGCCGGTTGCTGTCGCCGACGAAGCCCGCGACGAACGGCGTCCGCGGCCGATAATAGAGGTCCTGCGGCGTCCCGATCTGCTCGAAGCGTCCGTGGTTCATCACGCCGACGTGGTCGGAGAGCACCAGCGCCTCGGACTGGTCGTGGGTGATGTAGACGAACGTCGTCCCGAACTCGGCCTGCAGCTGCTTCAGCTCGATCTTCATGTGTTCGCGCAGCTTCAGGTCGAGCGCGCCGAGCGG